>JANPDX010000192.1:0-5332 GCA_031431695.1 Dehalococcoidia bacterium | reverse complement strand
CTTCGAAAGCAGCGCCGCTACCGGCTCGAGGTAGACGGCAATCTTGCCACCGAAGCCGCCGCCGATTTCGGTCGGGATGACCTTAATCTTCGAGATAGGGTGCCCAAGGATGGCGGAAATGCTGGCGCGAGCGGGGAACGAGCCCTGCGTGCAGGTCCAGACTGTGAGCTGACCATCGGGATTCCACATCGCGGTTGTCGCCTGTGGTTCGATGTAGCCCTGGTGGACCATTTGCGTCTTCGTTTCAATGTCAACGACGACAAGGTCTTCTTCGGCGAACGCCTTGTCGGCGTCACCGAACGCGACCGCGGCGTGGGCGACGACGTTCGAAGCGTTCTCGCTGGGGCCTGCGGGCGTCCGGGTGCGCATGTTGGGGTGAAGGATCGGCGCGCCGGGAAGCATCGCTTCGCGGACGTCGAGGTTCGGTTCGAGGACTTCGTACTCGACCTCGATGAGGTCGCACGCCTGGCGCGCGATGAGGTCGCTCGTCGCTGCAACCGCCGCGAGAGCGTGGCCGCGATAGAGCGCCTTGTCCGCCGCCAGAATGTTCTTCGAAACGTCAGGCAGGCTCGCCGGGTCGGCGCTCAAGTCGCCGGCCGTCACCACTGCCCGCACCCCGGGAAGCGCTTCCGCCTTCGCCGTGTTGATGCGCTTGATGACCGCATGAGCGTGCGGGCTGCGCTTCACGCGACCGTAGAGGGTGCCCGGAAGATGAATGTCGGCGCCATAGACGGCGCGGCCGGTCACCTTATCGATGCCGTCCGGACGAATGGGACGCGTACCGATGACTTTGTAAACGGGCTTGTCCGTTGTCACCATGAGTCAGTTCTCCTTTAGTTAGCGGGCGCCGGTTGCCTGGCGCATCACGTCGCGGGCATCGAGCACCGCCCGAATGATCTTGTCATAACCGGTACACCGGCAGAGGTTGCCGGCCAGGTAGTGGCGCATTCGCGCCTCATCGGCATCCGGTTCCGCATCGAGCAATGCTTTCGCCGCAACGATGAAGCCCGGGGTGCAAATCCCGCACTGAAGAGCGGCATTTTCGAGGAAGCTCTGCTGTAGCGGGTGCAGGTGGTCTGCCTGGGCTACTCCCTCGATCGTCGTGATCGTGGCGCCGTTCGCTTCTACCCCAAGCACGCAGCACGAGTTGACCAGCGACCCGTTCATGATGACGTTGCAGGCGCCGCAGTTGCCGTTTCCGCAACCTTCCTTCGTGCCCATCATGCCAAGTTCGTGGCGGAGGGACTCGAGGAGCGTCTCGTAGGGCTCGACGAGGAATTCGGCTGTCTCGCCGTTGATGTTCGCGCTCACTATTCGCTTGCTCATTTAACCCCTCGCCCGTTCGACGGCCTTGTTGATGGTGCGCCGAACGAGGACGCCCACCAGGTGCTTGCGCTGGTCGATTGACCCGCGCATGTCGGTGATTGGAATGGCCGCCTCCTGGGCCGCGGCACACGCCTTCGCGATGGTCGCATCCGAGACGGACTGCCCCGCGAGAGCGGCGCCCGCCGCCGCGACGTAAAGCGGAGTCGGTGCGACGGCGCCGATGGCGATTCGGGCGGATTGAAACGTCCCGCCATCAGCCGAGAGGGTGACGTTGGCGGCCGCGTTGGCCACCGCAATATCCATCTCGTTGCGCGGGATGAAACGTTCGAAGGCGGCGCCGCTATGAGAGGCCGGTGCCGGGAACGTCAGCGCCACCAGCATTTCGCCGTTTTGCAGCACGTTGCGGCCCGGGCCGGTGCAAAAATCTTCGACTGCGACGGTCCTGGTGCCGGCTGGCCCGGCGATTTCGCAGGTTGCGCTGAGGGCGATCAGCGTTGGGATGGTGTCGCCTGCGGGGCCGCTATTGCAGAGGTTGCCCCCGAGGCTGGCCCGGGACTGAATCTGGATGCCGCCAATCAGCGCCGCCGAATCGACGAGGGCCGGGAACCGCTTCGCCACCTCGGCGTTTTGGTAGATCGTGGCGCAAGAAGTCGCGGCGCCTACCCGGAGCGACCCATCGCTGGCGAGTGAGAGCACGGTAACTTCCGCTATTCCTTTGACGTCGACCATGAGGGCGACATCGCGGCGGCCTTCGCGCGCCTGGATGATGAGGTCGGTGCCACCGGCGAGTACGCGAGCTCCAGCTCCGTGCTTCGCGAGCAACGCGACGGCCTCTTGCACCGTCGATGGTGCGATGTAGTCGAATGCCTGCATTCTTCCTGCCTTCCGGTCCCCGCTCGGGGGCCGCGTATCGGCCCGCAATGATGGGCCCGACGCATTCTAGCCGGAAACTGATCGCTGTTCATCTGTGCGATCTGTCTCAGAGAAGATGTTGCCGAGCGGAGGGTGGTTGCGGAGGCTTTCAGGCCCGAAACGAAGGCATCAAGCCGGGGGCGTTCAGTCCCGTTGGCGACGCGCGGTACCCGCGCCCCACCGGGGCGCTGACTCACCTCACCGCTTCTAAAGCAGCCTCGAACCCACCCAAGGCCACTCGCCACCACCATCAACGAGTCTTGCACTGAGAGAATTTCGTGGAACGTACTCAAGGGCACTCTCCGCTGATAAGCTGCCAACACTACGTAATTACCTTCAGGAGAAAACCTCGTGCCGATCGCACTTACCGATGAAATGAAAGCCGCTTTTGAAACGTCCCTCGCCGACGGCGCCCCGGTGATGATTGCCAGCGCGGGCAAGAGCGGCATGCCCGACATCGCCTTCAAGGGCAGCGCCATGGTCTTCGACGCCGACCACATCGCTTTCTGGGAGCGCGCCCTCGGGACGACATTTCGCAACCTCCAGGAGAACCCCGGAGCCTGTGTCTTGTATCGCAATGCCGCGAATCGTGTCGCGTGGAAGATGTTCGGCCATGCGGAAGTCCTGACCGAAGGCCCTGTCCGCCAGCAGGTGATGGACCGCACCATTCAGTTCGAACTCGACCGGGACCCGGAGCGCAAAGGCGCGGCCATCCTCATCCGCATCGATCGCGTGCTGCAACTCGGCCAGGTGATCATGGAGCGCTAGGGGGCGTGGCGGCTAGTTCAGGGCAGGGCCCGCCCGAGGACGATGGCGAGCCGCCCCGCGACCAGTTCGGCATCGGCGGGCGAGAGGGCACCGAGCACTCCGCTGACAAGGCGGTGGTCCAGGGTGAACATTTTGAAGCGCACCTTCGATGCTGCGGGCAGGCCGGCTTCGGCGAGGCCCGCAAGGGGACAGTCCAAGGGCCAGGGCGGGTTGGATTCGGAGGTGATCATGGCCATCACCGAGTGCCCGGCGGGGGTGTTGGAGCCAGCCGCATCGGAAAGCACAACCGCGGGGCGATTCTTCGTCGAGCGGCGGTCGCTGAAGGGGAACGGGACTCTGACGACGGCAAACTGCTCAAAGGTCACGATATGCTTCTTCGTCCGCGGCCCCTGCCCATTCGGTCAGGGTGCCTTCCAGGGCGCGAAGGTACTCGATATCCAGCGGCTGGACGCGACGGACCGTGGCCGTGCCATCCTCGCCGGCTTCCCAGGCGATCAGGTCACCGGGCGCGACGTTCAGGGCCGCGCGGATGCCCTGGGGGATGGTCGTTTGGCCCTTGGCAGTGATCTTCGCGACGGTGAGCATGGAATCCTCCCTCATGCGTTCCTTACCGCCTTACTGTACTACAAGCGTTCGCAGGCGGGACATCACCGATGGGCCAAGCGACCGCTCCCTCGCATCTCGTGACGGTTGCCCGGATTGATTGGTTTGGGGCATCGACCACCGCCTACAGAAAACTTCGGGTGCAAGCTCAGTCCTTGAACAGTTCCAACGGGCGCAGTTTGCAGCGATCAGCGAGGAAAGGGTTAACATGCCGCGCAGCTTTATTCATGGTTCCCAGCAGCGCACTTTGGCGCGTCGTCAAGGCCAGCCATTCTGTCGGCGGCAATGTCCTAGCGGCGTCGGAGTAGTAGGTGCAAAGGTCAATCCACCACGACTCCACGGCGTCGTTCCAATCGGTCATCGCATCCCAAAGCTCTTGGTCATTGTGGTCCAGACGTGAACGGGTGGGAAAGTTTATGTTGGCCACAACCTTGAAGTTCTCGCTGAGAGTCTTCCGGCCTTCGGAACTCGCCCGGTTCACTTGATTTGAAGCTACCTCAAACGACTCTGCTGCATTTCGCCAACGATCTGCGGACGAGCAAAGCTCAGCGTGGGAGTCCCCGGCATCATCGCTCGAGACCCTTGCCAACAAGACGGCCCCCGCGCCTGAAAGCGCGAAGAAAAAAACGAACCCAGCCGCGAACAACCAAAGTGGTACCGTCACTCTTGTAGCCACAAGCGAGACTCTACTCGCGCAATTCACCACCTGCACGGACCAATTCGCAATCGATTCCGATATTCGATTAGCTCCGGCCCGGCCCCCCGGCCCGTCCTCGAACCTTCCGACGGCCGCGATCCCACAACACGACCGCGCCTTCGCCGAACTCTATAGACAGTCCGGCCTGTTTCAGCGTGGGTGGCAGTGGGTGGATCAACCGGTAGCCAACCTCATCCGGATCGACCGCGTGCTTCAACTGGGCCAGGTGATCATGGAGCGATAGCAGACGCGCGGCCCAACGGCCGGCGGTCCGCGCTCTCTCATCGTCCTCTCATCTGCCTGCCGGAACATTCAGCCCAAATACCCGGGAGGCGGGACGATGGATAGCCGGTCTGGTATCGCCGCTGCGGCGGTTTTCGGCGGAATGCTGGTCACTGGCACGCTGGTGAGCGTGGGCGCGAACCCGTTGAGCCTGTTCAGTGGTGGCGGACACGGCGGAGCAACGTGGGTCGCCGGTCTGATTGGGTCGGGCGTTCACGACGATGACGAGCACGAAGACGATGACGAGTGGGATGACGACGAGCACGAAGACGACGAGGAATCGGAAGACGAGGACGACGACTAACGTCGCCTCTGCACGGCTACTTCAGGGCCTGACCGAGGAGGATGGCCAGCCTCCTCGCGACCAGTTCCGCATCCGCAGGCGATAGGGCACCGAGCACTCCGCTCACGAGACGATGGTCCAGGGTGAACAATTTGAAGCGCACCTTCGATGGAGCGGGCAGGCCAGCCTCGGCGAGGCCCGCAAGGGGACAGTCCAGCGGCCAGGGCGGATTCGATTCGGAGGTGATCATGGCCATCACCGAGTGTCCGGCAGGGGTATTAAACCCAGCCCCATCGGAAAGCACCACCGCAGGGCGATTCTTGGTCGAGCCGCGATCGCTAAACGGAAACGGGACGCGGACGACCGCAAACCGCTCAAAGGTCACGGTATGCTTCGTCATCCGCGGCGCCCGCCCACTCCGTCAGCGTGCCTTCCAATGCGCGAAGGTACTCGATGTCCAG
>JANPDX010000191.1:0-1837 GCA_031431695.1 Dehalococcoidia bacterium | reverse complement strand
GAACTCGCCGACCAGATGCTCGAAGGCATGGCCTCCGTCTACGAAGCCTCTGGCTGATTGTCTGACCCGTCCCGAACACATAATCGTTAAGCTCCGGTCGAGACTCGCATCAAGCGAGGTGTTTCGAGGTTGCCGCCGCCGTACCATTCGCAGGTGGCGACTACTCCAATTCCATCGCTCCGATTCGAAAGAGAGGCGTTCAACGCGGGGGCGCTCTGGGTAGCCGGCGTTGATGAGGTGGGCGTCGGCCCACTGGCCGGGCCGGTTGCCGCCGGCGTGGTCGCCTTGCCCGCCGGAAGACGTTTTCGTTGGTACTCGCAAGTCCGCGATTCGAAGGTGCTCCCCGAACGGGCGAGGACCGAACTCTCGGCGAGAATCCGAAAAGATGTGCCGTTCGCTATTGGCTGGGCTTCGGTCGAAGAAATTGACCGAATCGGCATACTGCCGGCCAGGCGCCTCTGCATGCTGCGCGCATTCGAAGGACTCGGCCTGACGCCTGACGCCATCATCAGCGACGCCCTTGATTTGCCCCTCCCCAACGTGCGCGCCGTTATCCATGGGGATGCCCTCAGCGTGGCCGTGGCTGCATCATCGATCGTTGCGAAGGTTGCACGAGACGCACTCATGGTTGACCTCTGCACCCAATTCCACGGCTACAACCTCTGTCAGAACAAGGGCTACCCGACACCCGAACACAAGCGGCTGCTTCAACTGCGCGGGCCTAGCTCCATTCACCGCACGAGCTATGCGCCCGTCGCCCAGTACGCGTTCCGGTGGTGACGTCGCGTCGCCAACTCGGCGACTTCGGGGAGCGCATCGCGGCTCACCGCCTCGAATCCCAGGGCATGCGCATCGTTGCCCGCAATGTGCGTGTCGGCCGTATCGAAGTCGACCTCATCGCGGAAGACGGTGGCGAAGTGGTCTTCGTGGAAGTCCGTACCCGCCGCGGCGCCGCGGGCCTGGCCGCCGAGTCCGTCACGCCCGCGAAGCTGCGCCGCATGTGGGAATCGGCCATCAGCTATTGCGACGCGAATTCCATCGCTGCTGAACGCATCCGCATCGATGTCGTCGCGGTCGACCTCGATGCCAGGGGTTCTGCCCGCTCGGTCGAGCACTTCCGCTCGGTCGAGGTCCCTTCGGATGATTGACTTCCGTTCCCCTTAAAGTAAGCCATCCCGGTCATTCGCAAACGCTTCCGGTGTACCCTCAATAGGGCCTTCACCGCGTCGCCGGGCGGGCTGATACCTGAAACCCGAGGGCCCCCATGCGCGAAGTCGCTGAACTGAACGGGGACGGCATATCCGCCGAACTCCGCGATTCGATCCACGGCATCAACGAGGCGCTTGGCTCACTCGTGAGCTTCCGTCCAGTCGATTGGTCGCTCGAAGCCCGGGAAGCCTCGGCTGCAGCCCTGGACGAAGGTATCGAACTCACGCGGGAACTCGGATGCGCGATGAAGTACCCCACCGTGACGCAGGCCATCAGCCCCAACCAGGTCATGCGCGACCGGCTGGGGCTTTCTGTCATCCATCGCCCCTGCCGCACCTACCCCGGAGTCAGCCGCAACTACACCGGCAATATCGACCTCCACGTCGTCCGGGTTGCTACCGGAGGCACGTACGAAGACGCCGGCATGCAGATCGGCTACCACTCGGCCGTCTCCATCCGGGTGATGGAACGTACCCCGGTCGAGCACGCCGCGCACTTCGCTTTCCGTCTGGCGGAGCGCCACCGCCATAACGTCGTCTCCACCAGTAAGTACACCATTCAACGCGCCGCCGATGGCCTGTTCGAAGAGGTGGTCGCCGAGGTGGCGCAAGAGTATCGGAACACGACC
>JANPDX010000190.1:0-1720 GCA_031431695.1 Dehalococcoidia bacterium | reverse complement strand
CGCGACGAGTCGGTCGAGTTCCACCATTGTCATCACTGACGCGGTGAGGGCCACCCCGATCAGAGAGGTAACCAGGGACAGTCGAAATCGTGCACGCCACGTCGGATGTGAACTCGACACGATTCACTCCTTCGTGATCGTATTTCTCGGCTGTGGTGGAAAAGCAGAAACCAAACGCCGCGTATCGAGCGAGGTGGATCAGCGCGGGTGATCATCCGTCTCCCCGCGCGGACGGCAGACAAGAATACGCGCTAACGCAAAGCATCATATGCTTTATCAAGGTTAGTGTATAAGATAGTGACCGTTAGGGAGGAGATCTAGTGGTCGAGAAGCGAACAACACCCATCCCGGTCCGGCGGGCCCTCCGCGAACTTGGCACGGACGTTCAGACGTGGCGCAAACTTCTCGGGTTGACTGCTGCGCAGGTCGCGGACCGCGCCGGCATGAGCCGGGCCACCCTCCACAAGCTTGAATCGGGGCAGGGAGGCGTCAGCCTCGAGACCGCGCTGCGTGTCTTCCGGGCACTGGGAATTATGGACACAGTCGTTGAGAGCGCCGACCCTTATCGCAGCGACATCGGCCGGCTTCGCTCCGAGGAAATTCTCCCGCAGCGGGTACGTCAGAGCCTGCCGAAGAAACAGGCCGATGTCTGACGCGGAAGTCTGGGTGCAAATAGACGGTGTCGACGTCCGCGCCGGCACGGTCTACGCGCATCGTCGACGCAACTCCGAGAGCGCCACGTTCACCTACGACATCGACTATCTGGCCAGACCCGACGCGTACTCGCTCGATCCGGGACTGCCGCTCTCATCCGGGTCCTTCAATACTTCGGACGGGCGTCGCCTTTTCGGGGCGTTCACGGACTGCGCTCCCGACCGCTGGGGACGCAAACTCATCGAACGATCCGAACGTCACCGTGCCACCCAAGGCGGTGTCGCTGAACGCAGTTTCGGCGAACTGGACTACACGCTCGGTGTTCGCGACGACCTACGTCAAGGAGCCTTCCGGTTCCGTCGTCCGGGGACCACTGATTGGCTGGGGCCGGCCGCTGCAAGCGTGCCGCACCTGGTCGGACTGTCGACACTTCTCAACGCCGTCGAATCTGTTGAGAGCGACCACCCCGATGACGAATCGCTGCAGCTACTCCTGCGCGCGGGAAGCTCTATCGGTGGCGCGCGGCCGAAAGCGGCCGTTGTCAACGGCCGGGGTGACCTGCTCATTGCGAAGTTCCCCCGTGTTGCCTCCGACGAATGGGACGTCATGGCCTGGGAGCAACTCGCCCTGACGCTGGCCAGCCGGGCAGGCATTCGAACGCCGCGCACCGAATTGATGAGTGTCGCAGGCCGGAACGTGCTGCTACTCAACAGGTTCGACAGAGACGGGGAGCGTCGCATCGGATATGTGAGTGCCATGACGATGCTCGAAGCAGTTGACGGCGAGCACCGCAGCTACTTGGAAATCGCCGAGGTCATTGAGCAGTCCTCTTCAGCTGCGACGCGTGACCTTCGCGAGCTGTGGCGCCGGATCGCGTTCTCAATCCTGATCTCGAACACCGACGACCATCTCAGGAACCACGGCTTCCTCCGGTCAGACACCACGCACAGCTGGGATTTGTCCCCCGCGTTCGACCTCAATCCCAACCCGGCAGCGTTCCCGATCAGCCAGGTGCCTCGTCATTGACACCCAATTGAATATGCAAAACCAACACCAACACACCCCG
>JANPDX010000189.1:0-2233 GCA_031431695.1 Dehalococcoidia bacterium | reverse complement strand
GTGAGCAATCCGGCGCTCGAATCAGCTGCCGAGCCGGGCGTGAGAGCTCGACTCTCGCCCCAGAGTCCGTTCATACGGGTCTTCCGAGAGCGGATCACGATTGCCGTGGCGGATGTCCTCGAAGCCTTTCCGGCTGGCGCCTCACGGGACTATCTGGTTGGGAGCGGTCAGCGGTCATCAATGCATGCGCCTCTTGTGTGCGGAACCGAAGTGGCGGGCTCGATCATGGTCGCTCGCGCGGAGGTCCGGCCGTACGTCGCGTCCGAGCTGGCAACCCTCGAAGCCTTCGCTGCGCAGGCGGCAACCGCCATCGAGACGGCTCGTGCGCAAAACGCTCTGGCGGAGCGCAACCGCGAGGTCAGCGAGGCGCTGGAGCGCGAATCGGCGTCGTCGGACATCTTGCGCACCATCAGCATGTCCCCGGGAGACATCGAACGCACTTTGCCGGAAATCGGTCTGGCTGCCTGTCGCCTCTGCGATGCCGATCACGTGACGATCATTTCGGTCGCGGGCGAGCCTGTCGCGGGCGAGCCGTGGCGAATATGGGACCCCGTCCGCGGATTCCGTTCCGAGCCGCCGCGATATCCGGCTGAAGGCTTCAGTGGCGTGAGCGCGGCACTGGTGTTGAACCGGGTTGTCCACTTCGCAGGCCCGATCGAGGACTGGGAAGCCGAATACCCTTTGGCCGCCAGCATCGCCCGCGCCGATGGACTGAGCGAACTCGCCCACGTCGCCGTCCCACTTCCCGGCCCGAATGGCCCTCTCGGGGCGATCTCCCTGCGCCGAAACGCGGCCAGCCCCTTCAATGAGCGCCACATCGCCCTCCTCCAAACCTTCGCCGATCAGGCGGTCATCGCGATTGAGAACGCGCGGCTGTTCAACGAACTGCAGGAGAGCAACCGCGAAGTCAGCGAGGCGCTGGAGCGCCAGACCGGCATGTCCGAGGTCCTTCGCGTTATCAGCCAATCACCGACAGACCTGGAGAGTGCCCTCAACGAGCTGTGTAAGACGGCCGCAATGCTCATGCGAGGCAATTTCGGAATTATCCAGGTGCCCGAGGCGTCCGGCATCAGGACGGTCGGGTGGAGCTTCGCGCCAGGCTCTACCCGTGCGAGGCCGTCGCGAGTGGGACGAGGAATCGTCCCACTCGATTCGAAGAGCCTCGGTGGAAAGGTCATGGACGAAGGGACGCCGTTGACGTTCAGCGGTCGCGCTTCCGAGTTGATGATGGAGTTTCCGAACACCTTCCCCGCCGGCTTCGGTATGGACCCGGACCTCTTTCTGGCGCTGGCGCGCGTCCCATTGCTGCGCGATGGCAAGGTGCTGGGAGTACTTGGCGTCAATCGCGAAACAAGCGAGCTCTTCTCCGAAGCGGACGTGGCCCTCCTCGAAACCTTCGCCGACCAGGCGGTCATCGCGATTGAGAACGCGCGGTTGTTCAACGAGTTGGAGGCGCGCAACCGCGAGGTCACGGAAGCGCTCGAACGGCAGACCGCGCTCTCAGATGTGTTGGAGATAGTTAGCCGCGCGCCGACGGACGTTCAGCCCGTCCTCGACGCCATTGTCGCCAGCCTCGGGAGGCTGCTGAGGGCGGATCAGTCGTTTCTCTTCGGCGTTGAAGGCGACGAAGTAGTGCTCCTCGCCAGCCAGGTACAGACCCGTGACCCGATCGGCCAGCGCTATCCCCTTAACCCCGACGGTAACTCCGAGATACCGGCCATGTTGCTTTCTGGCGAAGTGAGCCACATGGCTGGCGGCCGGGATGTCTGGGCCGATTCACCAACAATGCTCGGAGTGTTAGACCTCCTGGGAATCGAACAGCTAACCCGCCTGAGCGTTCCTCTTAAGCGTCACAACGAAGTCTTCGCCGTCCTCGGCAGTCGCCGGTATGACGGTATCCCGTTCACCGACGCGCAGGTCAGCCTGGCCGAAACCTTCGCTGACCAGGCCGTTATCGCGATCGAGAACGCGCGGCTCTTCAACGAGCTCCAGGAGAGCAACCGCGAGGTGACCGAGGCGCTGGAGCGGCAGACGGCGACCGGCGAGATCATGGGTGTCGTTGGAGCTTCTGCTGCGGACGCGCAGCCGGTCTTCGACGCCATCGTCACTCACGTTGGCGCACTCTTCGCGGCGGACAGCGCCTACATCTTGCTACGCGACGGGAATTTCAGTTCACTTGCGGCCGGCTATAGTTCGATCCTCGAAATCGGCGACAGGCGACCCCCGGACCAGA
>JANPDX010000188.1:0-5454 GCA_031431695.1 Dehalococcoidia bacterium | reverse complement strand
CTGGTTGAGCGCGAGGTTCGTCACAATCCGTAGCAACCACGGCCTGAACGGCTCGCCCACGCGGAAGGACCGGAGCGAGCGGTGTGCCCGGACGAAGCCGTCCTGGGCCGCTTCTTCGGCCGCCCCGGCATCGCGCGTGATCAGATAGGCCGCCCGGAACGCCACCTCCTGGTAGCGCCCGACCAACTCACTAAACGCGCTCCGGTCCCCACCGAGGACCGCCGCGATAAGCTCCGAGTCTTCCCGTTGCGGGGTCACCTGCGTGTTCTACACCGGTGCACGGCGATTGGTTCCTGCAAGCCCATGCCACTCCGCCATGCACGAAATCGCCAAGGCCCGACTGTAAAGGAGGGCAATTGCGAAGTTCTCTCCGGGCCTGCGCTAGGGTCGGCGCGATGGCTCAGTCGCGGTTTGGAGACGCAAGGGGCTGGGCCGCTCTCCGTGCGAAGAGAACCCGGCCCTACTCCACCACCACCGCCACAGGGCCCAGCCCCGCGGCAGGCCCGCCTCGCCCGATACGTCGAAGCGCCGGCTGGCGCAACACAATCGCCGAAGTTGCGATCAGCGTCGCCCACGCAAGCACGGCGAAGACGACCGGGAGCCCGAAGCTCTGCCCGATCCAGCCGACCGGCGCCGCTCCGAGCATCGAGAAGCCCATGGCAAGCGGGAACAGCCCCAAAACGCGACCCCGCATTTCGTTGCTGACCGTCTTCTGGATCAGCGTGCTGGCCGTCACCATCGTCCCAACAAGGCAGAACCCGAGGCCGGCGTTGACCAGCGCCGTCAGTGGCACGTACCGCGAATGCGCGAACCCGATCGAGCAAATCGCGAACCCGATGACCGTGAAGCAGAGCGTGATTCCGCGCGTCGCATACTCACGGCGGAATGCGAAGAAGAACGAGGCCACGAACGTGCCAATGCCCCATGTCATCGCCATGAACCCGAACTGCGCCTTCGACAGACCGAGCACCTCGCGCATCCATACCGGCCCCAGTACCGCCGGCCCCGGCATGCCGATGCACTGCATGGCGAACACAGCCGCAATCACGGCGAAGATTGTCGAGTCAGCCCGGGTGTACTTGAGCCCGGAGCGGATGTTCCCGAGCATGCCCTCCGCACGGTTCGCTTCTCCCACGCTTCGGAACCGGAGCATCGAAATGAGGGGGATAATAACCAGCCACGCCAGCAAGGTCAGCGCGTAGACCTTTCCGCCGTCCATCGCGCTGTTCAGAAATCCGACGAGCGGCAGGGCCAGCGGGAACGTGATCTGCTGAGCGACCATTTGCAGGGTGATGGCACTGGGCAGGTCTTCCATCCCGACCACCGCGGGTGTGCTCGCTGTCCGCGTCGGTATGTCGATTGCCATGTTTCCCGCAGCCATAAACGTCAGCACTACGAGCAGCCCGATAGTCGCGCCTCCCAGGGGTTGGGTCAGCATCAGCACCGCGATCAACGCGTTTAACAAAAGTGCCGCGCACTCGCAAACCAACAGCACGCGACGCCGCTCAAACCGGTCGGCAAACGCGCCGCCAACAAGGCTGAACACGAGCATCGCGAGCCCACGGCTGGCGCCCAGCAGGCCGACGAAGAGCACGTCGTGCTTCGGATAGGTGTCCTGGACCCAGAACACCTGGGTGATGAACTGCATCGGCATCACAAAGCTGACCGCCGCCGATCCAATCAGCAGCAAGCGAAAGTCACGATGCGAAAGTGCGCCGCGAGCCATGCGGTAGTTTGGCAGACGCTAACCGTTGCGGGTAGTTACTCCCGCGCGACCGCCACCGCGAATGCCTTGAAGCGCAGGTTGGGCTCCGGTTCCGGTGGCGGTTCGGGTGCTTCGTCCAGGGCGATGCTGCACTCCATCACGCGGCAGCCCTCGAGAACATCATCCAGCAGCTCCTGATCGATACGCGAACCACTGTTCACGGCGCCACCCTGCGTGTGAATGCCGACCACTTTGCCGAGGTACGGGCCGGCCCTCGCCGACCAGATAGCCGATCCGCTTTGCCCCGGCGCGGTATCGATGTCATAGGAGAGGATGAATTCCCCGACCGTCAGGAACGCTGGCCGGGTCATCGCCCACATACTGGCGAACGGTTTGTTCGCCGGATACCCGGCAATCGCCGGTTCGAAATCTGGCGCTGAAAGGATGTCAGTATCGAGTACGGCCATCGTTAACCAGCCAGTGTCGAGCGTAAGGGCATCGTTGGGGAGCTTGATGATTCCCCAGTCCCATTCGTCCAGGCCGGTCTCGACATAGGCGTCGGGCACCCACCAATCTGACGCGTACTGAAACCCGAACGGTTCGAAAGCGCCATCCTTGCCTGGTACCACGCGGATGTGTTCTTCCACCCAGTTTTTCCCGTCGAAGTCCCAGAGGCAGTGAGCGGCCGTGAGCAACGCATCCGGTCCGATGAACGTCGCCGTACACGAACCCACTACGTCGTGGTCGAACGCTTCAAGTTCCAGGTAGGCGATCGCGCTGAACGGAAATGCGGTGGTGTCCTCGATGCGGTCGCGGTCGTCGCTGCCGATGACGGACTGTCCCGCCACGGGCCGGCCGCCGGGAGACAGGAAACGCTCGCCGGTCGCCGCGGCATCGTGGTAGGCGTGCGGCCCGCCGGCCTCCGCGGCCGTGCCACCGCAAAGTGACACGAACCCGGCAACAACCATCAGCAGGCCAGCAAATCGCATGCGGTGATTGTGCGAGCGACGGCCATAGCAGGCGAACGGCCTGGTGCCTGCGGAGCCCCGGGGGACGTCCGCGCCGCAATGGCGATTCGAGCGCTCCCGGCAATGCGGTTCAACAGCCAGGAAACCTAGCGGTCGAGGCCCCGCCGAAAGTATGTGCCAAGGAACGCCCTGGGTTGCGTTACCACCGACCGCAGGTGAGCGCGGAGGTGCGCAACACCGACGCGGCGATCGCCAGCACAAAAAAACGGGTCGATCATCTTCCCGCGTTGAGCCCGGCTCCAGCCCAGCCAGCGGCGCGTCTCCCGAAGGGGCATGCCGCCGCTGAGCGTTTGGCCCGCCAGCATTGTCCAGAAGCGCACACTGTCCCGCCAAACGAGGTCCGCCGGCCTCAGTGCTCGCGCCTGTGCGAGTTCTTCGCTAAGGGCTTCCCGCTCGCCGATTGTGTCGAGATACAGGTACCACGGCAGGGCATACCCCCGTCGCGTTTCGAGCGAGAGGCCGTTGTAAGGGCGGGGGTTCAGATCGATGAGGAGCTTCTGTCCGTCGCGTTCGACATACTCGGCCTCGAAAATCCCGTGGAACCCCACCGCGGAAAGAAGGCCATCAAGTTTCCGGGCGAGCCCGTGATCCACTTCCGCCGATTCGAAACACAGCCCGTTGCCGAAACGCAACGGCACCTGCAGCACCTTGCGGTGGGCGGCCACCACGCTCTCTCCATCCCTGCTGCGATACCCAACCAGGTGGTAGACCTCGTGTCCCGGGCGAACCACAAACTCCTGCACGATCGGATGGATGACCATGGCGTCGTCCGCAATCACGCGCTCAGCAATCCGCACAGTTCTCCGATACCAATGGATAGCCTCCGTCAGCTCTGAGGCATTGCGTGCCAGTCGCCCTCGAGTCCAGTGCTGCAAGCCCACCCGGCTTTGTGGCTTCAACACCACCGGAAACCTGGCCACCCGCGCTGCCTCCGGAATCTCATCGCCTTCGACGAGCCACGTACCGGGCGCGGCGATACCGTGTTCGCGGCAGAGTTCCGCCAGCCGGTACTTCACGACAAGCGAGCGCAACGTCGCGAGCCCGGGCGTGGCCAGGCGGAGCGCCCCGGAAAGGCCCTGGTCCTGGCGGCGCGCTATCCACCACGCGGCTGCGTCGTTCCCCGGGATCAGCGCGGCGCCCGCTGGCCATTCCTGGGCGTCGAACCATGAATCGAACGAGGTATCCCAGCCAAACGGCGCTGATAGATCACGGGCCACCGAACGGGAAACGGCGGCGGGAGAACCACGCCCCAGCCCCACGAACGTCACCGGCACCCGTTTGCCGGCAAGCGAACGCGGCGACTCCGCGTTTCCCGTGATTAACACCGCGGCAAGGCGCGGCATGGTGGGCTCCTGCGGCAATCCGGCGTCATTCACGTGGGCGGATTGTCGAGCAGGAGTGACTAAGAGGCTCGGTCCTCACCGCCGCGAAGTGAGCCGGCCTAGCGCTCGTTTGTATGCGAGATAGGTTCGGCGATCGTGTATCGAACGCCCGATCCGCGCGCGAACCACCCTGATGATCCTGACTGAGCGAGGCTCCCGACCAATGGATCCGAGCCACCGGACATGCGTCGCGTAAGCGAACTTGTAGGCCTCGTCGCCGACCAGCATGTCGAACTCCTCGTCGCCGGCGTCAAAGCTGGACTTGATGAGGTAGTAGTTCAGGATCGAACCCGGGGAGTGCCTCCCCATTTCAACGTCGTACGCCGGCATCCGGAACAGGAACCGTTTGCCGGCTCTGGTCCCGATACTCCCGGCGACCAGGCGATCCCCGGCCCGGAGGCTGGAAACAACGAACAGCCCGCGCCTCCGCATCTCATCGTAGAAATCCCGGTTTTGGGCTACCGTGAAGCGATCCACGATTCCGGTCCGCCGGTACTGCAGCGACTTCCAGCGAAGGATGGCTTCGAACACGGATGGGTCGTCGTCGTCAATGCGGATGTCGAGCGGGCCCACCTGTCGAGCCAGCCTTGCGGCCTTCTTTAAGACACCCGCGGGAGGGCCGGAGCTGATTGACTCGCGGGACTTGAGGAACGCATTCCATGTCGCGAAATCGCCCCAGCGCACATATGGCGCAGCGGTGAGGCCGGGCGGGCCGGGCTCACCGGCGACCGTTATCGCCCGTACAACCGACGCGATGTACGGCACCGGAATCGAAGGCCCGCCTTCCCCCACAGGCAGCGACTCAAGGAAGAACGGGAACTGCCAGAAGCCACTCACGGCGTGCCCTTTGCCGTCGAGCAGCGTCCGAAACCGGACGCCTTCGCACTCCACGATGGCATTCCGCGCCCGCGGAAAATACACGTCGCGCAAGACATCGAGGAACGCATCTGAACTGAAGGCGGGCCACTGCGAGCCGTTCGTCATTTCTCCGTCAATCCGGCTCCATCCCCTACTTCACCACGAAATAGCGTGCGTCCGGGTGGTGTACCACGACTGCGGCCGTCGATTGTTCCGGGTGCCACTGGAACGTCTCGCTGAGTTCGACGCCGATGCGTTCCGGCTGGAGCAACACGGCCATCTTGGCCTGTTCCTCCAGGTCGGGGCAGGCCGGATATCCGAACGCGTACCTCGCCCCCTGGTAGTGGGCCTGGAACAGCGCCTTGTGCGTCGGCCCGTCGTTCCCCGCGATACCGAGCTCCTCGCGCATGCGTTTATGCCACATCTCCGCGAGCCCCTCCGCCGATTCCACCGAAAAGCCGTGCCAGTGCAGGTAGTCGCG
>JANPDX010000187.1:0-1642 GCA_031431695.1 Dehalococcoidia bacterium | reverse complement strand
CCACGAAATTCATGCGGAAGCGACGGTGGTCGTTTTCCACTCCACCAGCCTCGCTAAGCGCGCGGATGGTCGCCGTCGAAATGATGGAGACGTAGGCGACGTCCTGGCAGCCGCGGTAGTCCGTGCGGAGCGAGGCGGGCTCGCCGCTCCATTCGTGGAACTTTGCTTTCAGTTCCGGGCTGGTCAGGTCGAATTCGCCCTCGGGCGTGGCCACGCGGACCTGGGGCCAACGGCCTTCGCCGAGGATGGGCTGACACTGGAGCAACTGCGGGCAGTCTCGTGCGGTGAACCACGGAAACGGCGAGAACACGCCGTCCTTCACGAATGCGAATGCACGGTCGAACGGTAGACCGACGAAGTCGATATCAACAGAGTCGAGCGACTCGCCGCGCATGGACTTCACGGGGTAGCGGGCAATATTCGTAACGTGGCTCACCGCGTTAGTCTGCCCGCAGAACGTTCAGGAGTCGAGAATGACCATCTCGCGCAAAGCCGCACACGCCCTGGGAATGATCCTCGTTGTCTTGATGTGGTCAGCAACGGCCTGCTCTGGTGAAGGCGAAGAGCCTGCGCAGAACGTTGACGGAAAGATCGCCCCGCCTTCCGCGTCGATGGAGTGGGAGCAATCGCGCCGGGCCACGACAGACCCCGCGCACATCATCCGCCATTACACTGCGCCAGTTTCCCCGGGCACGGTTCGAACGTTTTACCTCAGCGAACTGGAGCGCCGCGGCTGGACGGAACTACCGGGCGGTGACCTCTCCTACGCCGAATGGTCGCGCAAGGGGACGAAGATCGTGCTGATATTCGAGCCACCGACGGCCGACGGGAGGAGCGTATGGTCGGTCTTGCTATACGCCGCTGAGTGACCGGCTCACGCGGATGCTCCTGCAAGTTTCTTCTCTTTGATGATCGCGTCCAGCTCAACCTTCAACCGGTCCAGCACCGTGTCGTAGGGGAACGCGCCAAGTTCTTGTTCGCCCTTCTTCAGATTCACGAAGTTGGGCGCGCACCAGAGGCCAAGATCGGCGTCATCGGTTTCGCCGGGACCGTTCACGCGGCAGCCCATAATGGCGATGGTTATGTCATATTCCTTGGCGTAGGCGGACATCGCTTTCACGTTGAACGCGAGATCGACGAAAGCCTCGTTTTCAACCCGGCTGCAGCTCGGGCAGCTGATGATGTTCAGCCCGTGGTCCTGGAACACGGGCACCGAACGGAAACGACCGGCTTCGATGTCCGCAATGATCTGGTTGCCCGCTTCAACCTCTTTCCACTTGTCCGCGAACGGCAGCGTGAGCGAGACACGCAGGGTGTCGCCGATGCCACGGCTCAGGAGTTGTTCAAAAGCGATGCGCGTCTTGAGCACGCCGTCGGGCAACATTCCGGCCTCCGTGACGCCGAGGTGTAGCGGGACGTCCGGGCGAGCGGCGGCGAAGCGCGTGTTGCCCTCGATCACCTTCCTCGGGTCGCTGTCCTTCATCGAAACGACGTACCGGGTGAAACCGAGGTCATCGAGGATGCGGCAGTGCTCCAGCGCGCTTTCGACCATGGCGCTGACGCCCTCCAAGAGGGGTTCGTCGGCGCCTTCGAATTTCGCCGCCATCGCCGGATCCACCGATCCACAGTTGACGCCGATGCG
>JANPDX010000186.1:0-4192 GCA_031431695.1 Dehalococcoidia bacterium | reverse complement strand
TGCAGGCGATGGGCAGCGGCACACCCAACGAAAACAGCAGGCGCTGGAACGCCATCGACCCCATCGGTGATGTCGGTCGCACAGTGCTCAACATCCGGCAAGTCGATAAGCCGATCATCGCCGCGGTCAACGGTGTGGCGGTCGGCGGCGGCTTCGGGTTGTGTTCGGCGTTCGATATCCGCATCGCCAGCGACCAGGCCCGCTTCTCCACCGTCTTCATCAAGCGGGCACTGGCACCGGACTGCGGGCTGTCGTGGTTCCTGCCGAAGCTCGTGGGGGCGGAAGTGGCATCCGAGATGTTCTTCACCGGGCGAATGGTCCATGCGGCGGAAGCGAAGGAGCTCGGCATCGTCTCGAAGGTCGTCCCGCACGATGAACTCATGGACAGCGCGCTTGGCCTCGCGAACACCATCGCGAACTCGCCGCCATCGGCGATGGTGCTCACGCGCCGGGCCATCCACAACAGCCAGACAGCCACCCTCGAAGCGCACCTCGAATTCGAGTGGGTGAACCAGAAGACTTGCCTGCGCGCACCCGAATTCCAGGAAGGCGTCAAGGCGTTCCTTGAAAAGCGTGAACCGGACTGGGCGGCGGTTTAGCCCTCAGAGGCGCGGGCGCTTGCCCATCGCCCTGGTTGGCGACCATCGACGCGCATCCACCGGGCGCGGGCTTCCGTCCGCGCCTCTAATTTGTACTACAGGCTTTCGATGATGTCCGCGTAGAGGCGCAGCGACTTGTCGATGGCGGCGCGGGGCATCAGGCCGTTGTACTGCCACGCCATCACGTACTTCAGCGGGATGCGTTCGAGCGTCTGGCGAATTTGGCGGCGGACGGTATCCGGGCTGCCCACCCACATGAGGCCGCGTTCGTGCATGACTTCGGGAGTCACCGAACGCGGGTCTTCGCCCGGGAGCGGGATCGCACCACCGAACCCGAAAGGCGCGAACCACGCGGCCCCGACGAACGCGCCGGAATCCCGCCAGAGTTGCCACGCTTCAGCGTCCGTGTCCGCGATGACAACATCGCGCAGCACGCCGATGCCGTCGCCCGGAGAGAGCCGGCGCCCGGCCGCGTTCGCCTCTTCGTGGTAGACGCTGAAGAGAAACTCTTCCAGTTGCGCGTTCACTGGCGCGAGGATTGGCTGCACACCGTTTCGGGCGCACCAGCGGATGGTCGGTTCGCTGAAGCTGAACGGCTGCATGATCGGCGGGTGCGGGTCCTGGAGTGGCTTCGGAACAACGCCAAGCTCGCGCACAATCCCGCCCTCAACGCCGCGCCCCATCGTCCGCGTGGCTTCCAGGTCCCATGGGATACCGGCCGGGGGAACCTGCCAGAACTTGCCTTCGTAGCGAAAGGTGTCCTGCGTCCACGCCAGCCGGACGATATCGAAAAACTCCTCGAAGGCTGCCCGGTTCACGCGATCAACTTCGGCGTCGCGCTCTTTCGATGGCGCCGCATGTACCGAGTGGTACTGCTGCGCGAGCGTATCGACCCAGCGGCGCTGGTAGCCCCGAGCGAACCCGGCGAACGCCCGCCCACCGCTCATGTGGTCGAGCATTGCGATATCTTCGGCCACTCGCAGAGGCGAACTCGCGGGCAGGACAATCCCGAGTTGGCCCACGCGAATGCGCTTCGTCTGCATCGCCACGAACGTATCGAGGAGCACCGGGTTGTTCGAAATTTCGAAGCCTTCAATGTGGAAGTGGTGCTCGGTGAAGGCGATTGCGTCGTAGCCGAGGTCATCAGCCGCCACCGCCAACGCGCCAATGTCGGCGAGCATCGACTGGTAGAGGGTGTTGTCGCGGCCCGCCATGCCGCGTTCCATCTCCGCGCGACTGCCGATGGACGGGAGGAAGAAGACGCCAGTTTTGAACGGTGCTGCCACGGGCGCATTCTAGTCGCCTCCGTGGCCTGAGTGTGTGCGGGGCAGGTGAGTTGCGAAACAAGCTAGAAACAATCTCGACATCCGTTGGAAACGAATGAGAAACGAGGGTGAAATCCAGTCCCGCTAACGTCCTCATTACGTGACGTGCCAACCGCCGCACGCCATTGCACACACGGAGGGGAACATGGAACTCGATAGCGGCAATACCGCGTGGATGCTTACCGCATCCGCGCTGGTGTTGTTCATGACACCAGGGTTGGGCTTTTTCTACGGCGGCCTTACCCGCAACAAGAACGTCCTCGCCACCATCATGCAGTCGTTCGTGACCACCGGTGTGGTCGCGATTCTGTGGTGTGTGGTCGGCTATTCGCTCGCCTTCGGCCCGGACCAGGGCTATGGGCTCATCGGGAACTTCGACTTCTTCGGGTTGAAGGATGTCGGCGCCCTTCCCGGCGGGCCAGGGGTCGAATTCGACGCTGAGGGGACGCTCGTATCGGGTGCGGTTTACGGGTTCGGCATCCCCCATTTGCTGTTCATGTCCTTCCAGATGATGTTCGCCATCATCACGCCGGCGCTCATCACCGGTGCCTTTGCGGAACGTGCCAAGTTTGGGCCCTTCCTCATCTTCACCGCCCTCTGGTCGCTCCTTGTCTATGTACCGATTGCCCACTGGGTGTTCGCCTATGACGGCTGGCTGAGCGCCTTCTCCTCGAACTCGGCCACCCCGGATATCGGTTTGAACTCGCTCGACTTCGCGGGTGGGCTGGCCATTCATGTGAACGCGGGTGTCGCCGCTATCGCTGCCGTGCTCGTGTTCGGCAAGCGCAAGGGCTACGGCAAGGAACCGATGGAGCCGCACGACATCACGATGGTCGTGCTCGGCGCGGCAATCCTCTGGGTCGGCTGGTTCGGTTTCAATGCGGGCAGCGCCGGCGGGGCCAACTCCCAGGCCGTCTATGCCTTCGCCAACACCGCGGTGGCAGCGGCGACGGCAGGCCTGATATGGACGCTCGCATCCTGGCGGTTCGGCGGCAAGCCGAGCGTGGTCGGCGTCGCAGCGGGCGCGGTCGCGGGCCTGGTCGCCGTCACGCCGGCCTCAGGCTACGTAATGCCGATGGAGGCTATCCTCATCGGTGGCGTCGCCGGGCTTCTCTGCTACGGGGCCGTCCGCCTCCGCGCCAAACTGGGCTTCGATGACTCGCTCGACGTTGTCGGAGTCCACGGCGTTGGTGGTATGTGGGGAGCCCTGGCGACCGGCATCTTCGCAAACTCCGCTGTCTCTGGCCTTCCCTATGCGGATGGCATCATGCAGGGCGAATGGGGCCGCTTCACCGATGCCCTCATCGGTATCGGGGCTATCGGCGCCTACTCGTTCATCGTTACCTTCATCCTGCTGAAGGTCCTCGATATGACCATCGGCATCCGGGTCTCCGAAGAGGACGAGGACCTCGGGCTCGATGTCACGCAACACGGCGAGCGTGCCTACACTTCGGATGAGACGGGTGTCCCGCTCGGCGGCGGCACGGTCTTGCCCGCGCCCCCGTTCACCTACACGGCTTCCGCGCCTCCTCAACCGGCGAAGCAAAGCACTTAGATCACAACCGCCTGGCGTCCGCGGGGACGCCAGGCCAAAATCCCGCCGCGGAAAGGTACTCATGAAGAAGATCGAGGCCATCATCCGGCCAGAAAAAGTTAACGACGTGAAGGAAGCCCTCGATGACCTGGGCTTCCATGGCATGAACTTCATCCAGGTCACCGGCCGCGGCGCCCAGCGCGGGATCGTCCACCAGGGCCGCGGCGGCGAAACCGTCACCATCGACCTGCTTCCCAAGGTGAAGCTCGAAGTCGTGGTCCCGGATCAGGCTGTCGATCGGTGTATCGATGCCATCATTGGAGCCGCTCGGACGGGCAACATCGGCGATGGCAAGATCTTTGTCATCCCGGTCGAAACCGCCGTTAGGGTTCGCACCGGCGAACGCGGCGACGTCGCCGTCTAACCATCAGCCCATCGGACCACTCCGAAAGGGCCGAACTCCGGCCCTTTCGGCGTTTCCATGGGTGGTACACTTTCAGCATGGAAACGCAGTTGATCGGCGCTTATGGCGCCATTCACATTCCCCCGGAGTTGCTCGAACAGGCCAACTTACCTGCTGGCGCAGGCGTGGTGTTTTCGGTGCGGGCCGATGGCTACATCCTCCTCCACCGCGCCGACCGCGACCCGGACCAGGCATGGTTCTGGACCGAAGAGTGGCAAAAGGGCGAACGCGAAGCCGACGAGGACATCAAGGCAGGGCGCGTGGACTTTTA
>JANPDX010000185.1:0-3704 GCA_031431695.1 Dehalococcoidia bacterium | reverse complement strand
TCCGCAGGCTCCGTCTTTAGGATTTTGAAGGACGGCTCGCTTGCGCCTCAGGAAAATGCGATGCGTGCAGGCGTGGCAGGCAAGTCTGTCCAAGCGGTGTTGGACTCAGCCAGCGTCCGATGAACTGACCGCCCGCCCGCGCGAGGATGAACGCCGTCCCTAACTCCGCGCCAGCACCACCACGGGAATCTTCCGCGTCGTCTTCTGCTCGTACTCTTTGAAGGCGGGCATTTCCTCCGCCTGTTGACCCTCACCCAGCCGTCTCCACGCGAGTCGCGTTGGGCACCAGGGGTGCTAACGTCAAGTCGAGAGGAGACCGACATGGGAATCAGAGCTTTGGCGTCGAATAAATCGAAGATTGTCCTGGCACTGGTTTTCGCTTCAGCCAGCACAGCCGTCGCCGTTGGCCTATTGACCCTCGACCGGAACTTGACGAGCGCCGCGCCTGATGTGTTCGTCTCCGGTGGCGGGCCAGTATTTCGCGGATCTCCAACCGACGCGCTCGCTCTCGCCTCAACACGTTCTGGCATATCGATACCACCGGTCAAAAGCGCGAGCTACGAACTGCGCGGAATCGACCTCCAGGACGATGTAGACGGAGTTCGGCTCGCGGTACAGACGGCCCAACTGCGTTACGAACGAAAAGGAGCCAAGCCCGGGGACGGCCGATTGACGGTCTATCTCATCAATGGGCGGCAGGCGGCAATCTCCGCCGGGCGACTGGACGAGCCGTCCCCCGTTCCGGAAACCAAAATCGCCGATCTGGAAGTCGTTCGCATCGACCTTGGGGAGTCGATCGGTTTCACGGTGTGGCGCGACGGCATCACGCACCACTTCGTCTTCGCTCCTCCCGCCGTAAGCGAAACGGAAATGCTCGCGGTGATCCGAAACTACTTCGACTAGCGTGATGGAAGAGCATTCCGTCACCAATCCGTCCTCCCGCGAGACAGATACCGCCGGTCGACTTACGGTGGAAGTGTGAACCCGCTGGCTTCTGCACTCCGAATCTCCGCTTCGAACGAGCGAAGGTTGTTGCGCATCCTCCGGCCGGCACGGTTTGCAACCATTGGGGCCGTCTGCGCCGTCCTTCAACTCGGGCTGCTCGCCGCGTTCAACGAAGGAACAAGTCTCGGTTCACTCAGCAACGCCATCGCGTTTCTCATCTCGAGCCAGGTGAACTTCGCCCTCAACGCTGGACTCACCTGGCGGGACCGCATGCATCGCAATCCTCGAGCGCTGCTTGGCCAGGTGGTCTGGTTCAACGCGCTCATGCTCATCGCGGTGGCGTTCAACCAGGCAATCTACCTTGTTGCGGTGCGGGCGGTCCCATACCTCGTCGCCGGGGCCATCGGCATTGGTGGCACCACGCTCGTGAAGTACTTCATCGCTGACAAATGGATTTTTCGGGCAGGGAAGCATCCCCGGTCTGCAACTCTCGCGAAGCCAGGTTCATTCGAGCCGAGCAGCAAGCGGCCCTCGGCGTAGTCGGGGCGAATCGACGGACGAAGACCGCCATCGGGCCAACAGTTCGAGCACCAGCATGATCGTAAAGACGCCAAACAGCCCGGCGTTGATTGCGGCAACCACCGCTCCGAATTCCCCGTAGACCCACTGGTCCATCCACCGCTTGAGTGGCGGAGCGACGGTGAATAAGTTCAAGAAGAAGGTCGTCGAAACACAAAGGTAGAGCGGTGCCCATCGCCGCTCCACGATGACCACCGGCAGCAAGAGCGCCAGGAACGGATAGAGATACCGCTCATGAGATCCAATCGGCCAGGCGTAAAAGGCGAAGGCGAGGTAAGCAGCCGCAACCAGCGCACCCCTCATTCCCGGCCGTGCCACTGTGTAAGCGAAAGCCAGCGCTCCGGAAAGTGCGGACGCGATTAGCCCGGCCTGCTTGAAGGTCAATGGAAATCCACCGATCATCCGCGTATCCGGGCGGGGGTCGCCGCGGTAGTCGAACACCCACCAGAGGTTCCAGGCCAGTTCACTCAGCCGGCCGCGCTCTTTCGTGAATAAGACCTGATAGACATCGATGATCCGCACAAGGTCCCCGTGAAGGATCCACGGCCCAAGCACGAGCGTGGACACGACAACGAGTCCCGCGCCTCCGCGCACGAGGGCACGTCCGCCACCTGCTCGCCAGAGCAAAACGATCAGCACCGGGCCAAGGATGATCGGGTGCGGCTTGATAGCGAGACCCAGTGCCCAGACCGCGCCCGCGCTAAATGGCCGTCCGCTGAAAGCGAGCAGGATGGCGCCGAGCATGGTTGCGGTGATCGCCGAATCCGTCTGTGCCCAGATGGCACTGTCGTACAGTACCGCCGGTTGAAACGCGATAATTGCGGCTGCGATCAGCGCCGAATTTTCCGCGCGCGTTCGCGTCCAACCGCGGGCTTCTTCGAGGACAGCACTGGTCGTTTTGAATACCGTGACGATCAGCGCGACGTCGAAGGCGATCGACGGTAATTTGATGAAGATATGAAACGGGGTGTCGTCGCTCGAATAGGAACCACCACCGAGGTCCCACACGATCGTCAAAAGCCAGAGCACCCAGTGATAACCGACATAGTCGGTATCGGTGGTGCGGAAAATGTTGAGTACGCCATCGCTGTGGATGTAGCGCATCCAGTGGTTCCAGAAACCCTCGTCCGTCAGACCGTTCGGCAGGTTCGCCGTCAGGGGTGTCAGCGCTAACCGGACGAGAACTGCGGCCACAACCAACAAGAGCAGGCGGTGCTCCGACATTCGGCTCGTCATCGAGGAGGAGCGCCTGCTCAGCCCATCATTCGCGCCTGCGCCGGAAGGCAGCGTCGTCACCTGGCTGGATCCGTTTGAGGACTCACTCTCGCTCAGCACGCATTCACCAGCTTCCTCGGGACCAAACAAACCGTCCAATCGCGGCTGGGATTCGGCCCGGCGTGCTTCGATTCTAGGACAGACCAGACCACGGTTGAAAAGCGCGAAGACTCAGCTTCGCGCCAGAACCACCACCGGGATCTTCCGGGTGGTCTTGGCTTCGTAGTCCTTGAATGCAGGCATCGCTTCGGCCTGGGCCGCGTAGAGGCGGTCGCGTTCGGCGCCTTCGGCGACCGTCGCCTTCGCCGCGAACTTCTCGGTGCCCACTTCGAGCGTGACTCCAGGATTCGCGACGAGGTTGTGATACCAGGCAGGGCTCTTCGGCGCGCCGCCCATGGAGGCGATGACGACCAGGCTGTCGCCGTCCTTGCTGTAAACGAGCGGCGTCGTGCCTTCGGTACCGCTCTTCGCACCCTTGGTGGTGAGGAGGAGGAGCGGCCGGGGTGGTGAGGAGGAGGAGCGGCCGGCCCTTGAACGGGCCTGACGTTTCGCCGCCGTTCGCGCGGAATTCTTCGATGATCTTCAGGTTGAAATCGTTTTGGGGCATGGGTGTCTCCTTGTTGTGCCCGTCATTGTGGCGTGCGGCCCTGGCCATAGCTACTGGCCATCGGGGCAGGTCAACGAGAGGTTGGTGAGTGTTCGATCCTCGAATGGGGCGAGTGAGGCTCGGGTGCGCTCCGCTCCTTTCCAGTTGCGGTTCCACCGGATCCGCTAACGACTGACGGCTGACAACCGAGGGCTTCGACTAATGACGAACGACTCCCCCGCCTGCTACCATTCAAGGAGCGTTAAGAGGGCGACCGGCGCCCGGCAACCTGGTAAGCCTCCAAGGTGCCAAGAGAACG
>JANPDX010000184.1:0-2010 GCA_031431695.1 Dehalococcoidia bacterium | reverse complement strand
AGCCAGCCGTAGACGGTCACGCCGCCCACGAGCGCGCCGCGGAAGCCGTACTGGGCCGCGATCTCCGTCGAGTGGATCGGGTTCGAAATGGTCGGGCTGTCTTCGCCATCGAGGAAGGCGGTGATCTGCCGTTCGGCCACGGTTGCTTGCATAGTTCCCTCCCACGCCATGAGGACGTGCGTGCTGGTCTCGCTGGTCTCGCGGAAACCGAGACGGTCGTAGAGCCGCCGCGCCGGGTTCACTTTAAGCACTTGCAGCGCGACACCGAGCCCGCGTTTGCGCGCATCGCGTTGAATTTCACGCAGGATACGCGAACCGAGGCCCTGGCCGTGGAATTGTGGGTCGAGTTCGATGTTGCCGATCCAGACCGAATCCGGGCGATCTTCCAGGTCGAGGAAGCCGCCCACTTCGTCGTCGATCAGGATCGCCTGGCGCGCGGCGGGCCAGTGGTCAGCCCAGAAGCAGCGCTGCATGGGATCGTCCCAGGCGCCCCAGGTTTCGCTGACGTAGCGCTCCATCGCGGCGCGGTGGATGGCGTAGAGCGGTTCGGAATCGGCTCGGTTGGCGGGGCGAAGGTAATGGTCCATGGTTTGCGTGCTCAACTTAGAGATGGGACGGTAAGCTTCGCCCACAACCTTCCATCAGGAGCATGCTATGGCAACCCCCGATTTCCGTGTGATTTCGACCGACGACGGAGACGCTGTCACCTATACCTGCGGGTGCCCGTGCGTGCCTGCCGCGCGGCCACAGAGCGACAATTCGCCGGGTTTCGAGCATTGCTGCTGCGGCAAGGTGCATTTCGTCGGTGATGGCGCATTTGGGGCACTCGAAACCTACCTTGCAGAACGGAAAGCAAAACGGAAACGCGAGCCCGAGTACGACCTCGGCAGCATGGCAATTCGACTCGGAAGTGCGGACCGGGAAGTCGCCTGGGCGTTTCCGCGAGAATGACCAGTGCACCGGTCTATGTGATTCTCGGGCGCGGCGGCCAGGGCCGGGACGTGCTGGATGCACTGCTGGCGGCGGGCAGAAACGTCGCGGGCGTATTCGACGACCATGACCCGCCTTTGCCCGGAGGCGTCCTCCTGCTCGGTAAGCTGGACGCGTGGCGGACTGTGGCCGGTCCGGGCGTGGAGTTCATGCCCGGCATGGGTGATTCGACAGAGCGATGCGAACTGGCGGCGGCGATTTTCATTGCCGGCGGGGTCGTGGCTTCAACCATTCACCCGACCGCGGTCGTCTCGGCTCAGGCACAGGTCGGGCCTGGTGTGTTTATCGCGGCAGGATGCGTTGTTGCGCCGCAAGCGGTTGTCGGCGACCTGGCGTTCATCAATGCGAACTGTTCGATCGACCACGATTGCGAACTTGGGATCGCGGCCCAACTCGGCCCGGGCGTTACGCTCCCCGGAGGCGTGAAGGTTGGCGACAGTGCATTCATCGGCGCCGGAGCTGTCGTGCTGCCCGGTAAGCGTATCGGCGTGGGGGCGACGGTTGGCGCAGGCTCCGTGGTGACGCGGGACGTCCCGGATGGGGTGACGGTCGCGGGGAACCCGGCGAAGCCGATTACTCCGCGGAAGTGAGGGCGCGAGCTTCGTTGAGCACTCGCAGGACGGTCTCCTGGAGTTCCGCGCAGTTCACCACTTCAGGCCCGAACTGCCATTCGTTGGTCGCGGTTTCGAGGATGATGAACTGCGAGGCGCGGGTGTAGGGGTAGATGCTGCCGCCCCACTGGATGCCACGGACGCCCGTAATTTCGCTGAAGGGCACCACGCCGGTGCGGTGCCCGCGCAGAAACTCGATGCGGTCGGCGTAGACCTGGACCGCCGGACGCTTTCGCAGGGTGCTCCAGTAGAGGTACAACCCCAGACCGGACGCGGCGAGACCGCCGAACCCGAACACCATCAGCGGGATACTTGGACCGGTCGCTCCGGCAACGGCAACGACGATGGAGATGATGCCGGAGAGGAAGAAGCCGGTTGCTCCGTGGCCATGGAGAGGGGCGGTGTAGCC
>JANPDX010000183.1:0-3449 GCA_031431695.1 Dehalococcoidia bacterium | reverse complement strand
ACCTTTGCGCCTTCGCGTGCGAAAAGCAGCGCAACTTCCCGACCAATTCCGCGGCCCGCGCCGGTAACAATTGCCGTTTTTCCTTCGAGTTTGCCCGCCATGGGGTGCCCACCTGCCTGCATATGTGATGCGGCGGAAGTTTACGCGCACGTGAAGGATTGGGGAATTAAATGGGCGCGGCGCTCCCGGCTGCCATCCGCGTCAGGTTGTCCACCACCATCCCCACCTGGCTTTCGCTCAGGGCCGAGTCGAGCAGTGGAAGGTAGGCGTCGTCCTCGCTCTCGAGATGGGCGCGGACGAGTGCATACAGGCCATAGAGCAACGGATCCAGGTACTTCGCATAGGAACGCACATCCCCGTCCGTTCGAGCAGCCTCAATTGTCTGGGCGAGGTCTCCGGTCATCCGCATGATCGTCGTGTGTTGGGCCTTCATCACCTGGCAGGAATCAACTGCGCCGAGCACGCCGTCCACAGCGATGAAGAGCGTAAATTCCTCGGCCCGGCTGACGGGCAAGAACTGTCCCTGGAGATAGGCGAGCGCACCGTCGAGCGACTTCAGCGCGATCGGCTGTTCGGCAGTGGAGGCAGCCGAAGCAGCGACCTGCAGGGTGCTGAGTCCGGCGTGAAGGTGAGCGCGGTAGTCGCGCAACGGGCCAACAACTCGATCAGACACGGGAAGCCTCCGAAGTCTCAGCTTATGGTTTCCAGGTAACGACCCCGAGCGGCAGCGGACGGTCTGACAAGTAGAAACGCCCATCCCGCTCGCTGGCAAGCGTCTTGAGCGCCTCACGCATTTTCGTCGCCTTCGGGCCGTTTGGTTCGATGAAGAGTTGCTGAATAAGGAAGCCTTCCATCGCCTCGCGGGACGAATACGCCGCCGGCTGGCGCTCACCCAGCCAGACGCTGAAGAGCTTTCCGCGGGCCAACAACAGCGTCAGAAATTCAGGGAGCGCAGGCAGGAGCTCGCGAGGCTCTCCGTGGACGGCTGGCCAGAGTCCCGCGGCCGCTGTCGCCGGCGCTTCGGCCAACAGGACCGCAACACACAGTCGGGCAGCGGCGGACTCCATCGCGTCGAGGAACGCTCCGATCTCGGCGATGTCGTACCCAACGTGCGAAATCAGCGCGACGTCCGTGGTGATGCGCTCGGTTGCCGGCCAGCGCGAGGCTATCGTCGAAACGCCCGCGACGCCGAACTCGGCTGCCGCCGAATGCAGGACCTGCAGCATCCCCGGAGAAGGGTCAAGGGCAACCACCTTCGCCCCCGCGAGTGCCAGCGGAAGCGCGTAGCGCCCACCGCCGGCCCCGATATCGAGCCACGTTTCGCCCGGGACAACAAGCCCCCGCAGTACATCGAGCGCCGGCTCATCGTTCCGTCGTGGATCCGCCTTGAAGCTCGACGCGATAGGCGCGTAGAAGTCCGGGGACTCCGTAGCCTCGCGGAAACGTTCAGCCTGGTCGTTGTTCGCGCGAACCCTGCGCGCCCATTCATCGAGAAGCGTTGCTCGCTCGATTCCGAGTGGTGAATGCATGACGCCGAGTCTCCCCGCTTTCCAGATGTGGCGGCAAGTGGCTGGAACTTGCTACCATATTCTCTACTAACTTGGTCAACAATTCAGGGGGCACCATGGCAACAAAAGACGAACGCGAACCATTCTCTCGAATCTCCGTTTCGGAGGCTAAAGCAAAACTGGATGCAGGTACCGCCGTCATGGTGGATGTCCGCGAACCCGGAGAATACGTGGAAGTGCATGCGACCGGCGTCCGGCTCATCCCCGTGAACACCGTAATGGGCGAAGTGAAACAGATTCGTGACCTGGCAGGCGCCAGGGAAGTCCTGTTCATTTGCAAAAGCGGCGCACGCAGCGCCCTTGCAGCCGAATTCGCGGTGGCAGCCGGCCTCGACGACCTCTCCCTGTACAACGTCGAGGGCGGAACCATCGCGTGGGTGGAGGCCGGCTTTCCGACCGGGGATTAGCCTGCGAAGAGCACCAATTCCCCGTGCTCCGGAGTTATGCCCTTTCCTTTTCTTGACTCAGAAGCAATATGAAACCTACTATCCCGCCGTCTGTGTGTCTGCCACGGTGATTTACCAATCGGTAGGCACGCATGAGGAGGGAAAGTGTTCACAAGGGGACGAAGGTCCAGGTTCTCAGTGTTGTTGGCGCTCGCAGCGCTCGTCGCCGTCTTTGCCGTCGCCTGCGGCGGAGATGACGATGACTCAAGCGGCAGTGTCGGGTTCAGCGAAGCTGGCTACAAGACCGCCGGCCTCGACAAGGCCCGCATTGTCACTGTCGATGGAGACATCGTCATCGGTATCTCCAGTGCACTCACCGGCGATGTGGCTGGTCTCGGCAAGCCGATCGCCGATTCAGCGGAAGTTGCCGGTGACGGCATCACCATCAAGGGCAAGAAGATCAAGTGGGTTCGCGAAGATGACCTTTGCAGCCCCGAAGGTGGCCCCGCCGCCGCCGACCGCCTGATTAAGGCAAACGTCGTCGCAGTCGTTGGCCCGATTTGCTCGGGCGGCACGCGAGCTTCGCTCAAGGCCTATGACGATGCGGGCATCACCCACGTCTCTCCATCTGCCACCGCTGGTGACCTGACGGTACCAACCCGCGCTGAAGGCCCATATGTGACCTTCTTCCGCGTCCCTGTCCTCAACGCCGACGAGGCCCGAGAACAGGCGAAGTTCGCCATTGACGTGTTGAAAGTGAAGAAGGCCTTCGTTGTCTTCGATACCGACGACTATGGCAAGGACCTGGCCAACCAGTTCCAGAAGTTCTTCAAGGAAGAAGGCGGCGCCATCGTTGGCACGCCTGCCGGCTACGAGAAGAAGGCCACTGACTTCAAGTCGATCATCTCGAGCATCAAGGAAGCCAAGCCGGACGTGATTTACCAGGCAGGTTTCTACGGCGAAGCGACACCGTTCCTTCAGCAACTCCGGGCTGACCCGGCTCTGAAGAGCATCCCTTATATCGGCGGTGACGGCATAAAGAACGACGAGCTTCTCACCGGCGCCAAGGATGCCGCCGAAGGCGCCTACCTGGCTCTTCCTGGCACCACTGGTTCCGGCTTCGACGCATACAAGACGAAGTACGCGGCCCTTTTCAAGGGCAACGCTGATACGGCCACCTTCGGTCCCGAGGCCTTCGACGCCGCTACAGCAATCATCAAGGCCCTGGAAAAAGTCGCCGTCGAAAAGAACGGCAAGCTGGAAATCGACCTGAAGAAGCTCAATGAGGAAATCAAGAAGAGCAGCTTCGAGGGCGCTTCCGGCAAGATCACCTTTGGCGAAGACGGCAACCGCGCCGGTGGCGTGGTTCGTTTCTTCAAAGTCCAGGGCGGTAAATACGTCCAACTCGAAGCCGGCAAGAAGTAGTCCTGCCGGCGCAATAGCAATTCACCACGGGAGAGGCGGTCAATGCACCGCCTCTCCCCTTTCCTCAGGT
>JANPDX010000182.1:0-5917 GCA_031431695.1 Dehalococcoidia bacterium | reverse complement strand
CCGAGGACACCCGCGCCAAGGTAGGCCATCCTCAGTAACTCCGACTTGTTTCCCACCCGGACCACGCCGCCGAGGGCGGGAAAGCCTAGTTCGACTACGTTCGGGAGACCTGGATAGTTGGCGTACACGTAGCCGCAGAGCGCTGCACCGAGCAGAGCGCCGAGCGTCACAACCAGGAGTGACACCCGGTCACGCCAGAATGGGATTGCGGCAATCCCGACCGCCAACGAACGCTGGATGTCGCTGGCGTCATCAGCCGTTTCGGCCCGGGCCTGAACCTGTGCGGCGAACGCTGCCTGGTCGAGTACCGTCAGTGCGAAAGCGTGGCCAGTGGTCACCAGGTACAGCAATTCATCCGGGGTGCTGTGCGTTGAGTAGAAGAGTGTGTAACCGACCCGCTTCACGTCAGCCCCACCGATGTGGCATCCCCACCAATTGAGGCCGCGAACATGCGCGACGTCGAGAGTCCTGCCGGGAATCATCCGTTGAATGGTGGAAATCGGCACCAACACACGCCGGAACCCCCAGCGGATGGTCAACGCATCGCCGTCGATTTTGTAGCTAAGGGTGTAAAGCGAATAAGCCCAGTTCGCGAAGAGGCAGCCGCCCACAACGCTCACCACAAGGACCGCCCAGGCGAGGAACGTCTTGAATTCGGGATTGGCGCCGAGGACAAGGCTGCCGGCGATAACGGCAATCACAAACGCCCAGGCGGCCAGGGCGGCGCCGACAATCACCCCAAGGGCGCGAGGCGGCCGAAATTCGGTTGGTGCTAGCGAGCGACGCGTGCGCGGACCGGCGTACACCATTGGCTGTACTTCTCGCTTTTCCCGCGGATGGCGTCATAGAACAGGGCGCTGAGTTTGCTGGTAATTGGCCCCGGAGTACCGGTGCCAACCTGGCGGCGGTCTATTTCGACGATCGGCGTGAGGTGCGCGGCAGTCCCGGTCATGAACACTTCGTCCGCGATGTAAAGTTCGGTGCGGTCGATTTCCCGCTGCACAACCTCCACGCCCAGGTCGTTTCTTGCCATGTCCATCACGCTTTTGGCGGTGATGCCCTCGAGCACATTGTCGGCGGGACCGGGCGTGATCAGTTGTCCATGGCGAACCATGAAGATGTTCTCGCCGCTTCCTTCGGAGACGTGGCCGTTTTCGTTGAGCATGATCGCCTCGTCGAAGCCATTTGCGTTCGCTTCAGACTTCGCCAGGGCGCTGTTGACGTAGATACCGGTGACCTTCGCGCGGGGCGGGATGCCGGTGTCCTGCACTCGCCGCCAGGTACTCGTGTGGCAGCGCGCGGTGTCCGGGAGATAGGCCGGAAACGGCGAAAGGAAGATCAGCGTGTCGCAGTCAACATTATGTAAGCGGACGCCGAGAACTTCGCCGGAGAGATACACCATGGGACGAAGGTAAACGTCTTCCGTGAAGCCGCTGCGCTCAACCAGCTCCACCGCAATCTCGCAGAGCTTTTCGGGAGTGTCCTTCATCTTGAGGCCGAGGATGTGTGAACTCTGTCCGAGGCGTTCCATGTGTTCACGCGTGCGGAAGAGATAGGTGGTCTGGGCGTCTTCATTCCAGTTCCCGCGAATCCCTTCGAAGACGGCCGTGCCGTAGTTGAAGGCGTGGGTCATGATGCCGATCTTGGCTTCGCTGAGTGGAACAATGTTTCCCTGAAAGTAGGCATACGGTATCGGCATGGAGATCCTCACTGAGCGTCTGGTGATGGTAGGTCAGTATAGGGGGCGGGTTTGGTACGAGGTTCGTGCTCGCTACTGAGCCCCTCGGCTAAAGAACGTGCCGCTCTTGCATTCGTCGATAGTCGGCTCAAGCGCGGCGATCCGGCGTTGCACGTCCTTCGCGGGCAGCGGCGGCGTGCGGGTCACCAGCGACGTTGGCTCGCTAACAGCTTCTTCCAGATATTTGATGAACGCGTCGTTGTACTTCACGAGGTCATCAGGAGGGCTGGTTTTTTTCATCACCGCGATGAAGTCACGAATCACCTTTGCAATCTCATCGGGCTTCGTCTTGCTCAACAGCGCGTTGGAAAAGTCGCTCGTACCTACGCAAATAGCGCGAAGATAGTCTTCATCGGACCCGCCGGCCCTTGGAGTGTCAGCGTCGCCGCCACACGCTCCGAGTAGCACGGAAACGGCTATCGCGAGAATTACTGGTAGCGCAATCAGGTTTCGCATCCAGCAAATGCTACACGGTGAGCGCTTTAGCAGAAGTTCAGAGCAGCAACCGCCTGGGAGCGGACCGAGGCTCCCTGCGCCAGTTGTGCACGAGGTAACGGCGCTCGCCGTCCGCTTCGATGGATTCGACCCGGCATCGCGATGGGCCGTCCAGGATCTTTCGTGCGCCCTGGATCCAGCCATCGATGCCGTCAAGAGATTCGGAATCAAACACCGGGCCGAACTCGGCGATCGTTTCGAACTGGCACACGCCAAGCTCAAGTAGCCAGTCGACCAAGATTTCTGCCATCCCGACATGAAAGTCACGGTCGCCGAACGACATTTCGACGTGATCGGGTCCCGACCCGGACCCAGCCAACAGCATCGTCGAACCGAAGTGTGACAGCGAAAGGTCAGTGGACATGCGGTACACCCGGCCCAACACCTCGTGGGCGGCAAGGACTTCTCCGGCCCGAAACGCATGAAGGCGAAACTCCGTGGCGTGGTGCTCGGGCGAGATCGCTATGCCCCCCGTATCCAGCCACTCCTTCCACTCCAATGCGCCGGTGCGAAGCAAGTAAACCGAGGCAGCCTGGTAGTCAGTCGCGGCCCTCACCAACGTCACCGCGGCGGCATAGTTTCCCCACTGCAGTGAGTGCAGGCTCTGCAATCGCGAAAGCCACGAACGAGACCACAAGCCGAGAGAAGCGGCGAGATCCTGGGTCCGAAATTTCGCGGCGGAACTGGCCTGAGCGACTCGTCCTTCGAAGTTCAACCCCGCCAGGATCGCTTCCAGCTCGTTGCCCAGCACGAATCCAGTTTGTCGAAAGGCATCGCCGCTTCCGGCAGCATCGTTCGGCGGTTTCGTCGCGCCAGTCGCGACAGGGAACACTTTTGGCGGCGAAACGCGCATCAGCCGTTCATCGACCGCTGGTACATCTGGATGACCGGGTCATCGAACCACGGAGCAAGCTCGGACTGGCGTTCCGGCAAACCTCTCGACATGTCCATCGCGTGCATGGGATCGTGCTTGCACCAGCCCCGAAGGTACGCTCCAAACAGTATTTCCGATGCCGGCCGCTTCGAATCGCCGCCGAACTTCATCGTTCGAGCCATGTCCTCGTCGGTTATGGCAAGCAAATGAAGCTTTAAGGTTGCTCTCTCCTCGGCGGCTTCGGAGAGTACGGTCTCAACGTCTCGAGCGCGCCGAAGTTCAACTTGACGGTTATTCCACTGGTCGATGTCAAACTTTTCGCCTTCCGGACCGCGGATCCCGGCGTCTTCCCCTGCATGCATCGACCGGAACATCTCACTGACAGGCCCATCGATCGTGGCAAGGTGAGCGATGAAGTCCTTGACGAGCCAGGTGCTTTTGGGAACCGGCCGATCGAGTTCTTCCGGCGAGAGTGAACGGCAGAACTCCTCAAAATGCGCCCGGTGCCTGTCCAACTCATCAACAACTTCCAAGACTGCCTTTGAACTCATTCGTCGCCTTCGTCACTTTCTTCGTCCAGTTGGCTGGCAATATACTCTTCCGCGTCCGCCAGCAGGCGCTGCTGCCATGCGGTAGGTTCGTCGTTGTCGTCCTCCTCGAAATTGGCCGATAAGAGCCAATTCAAGACGAGCGGGTCAAATCGCACTTCGGGTAGCGCATCCACGAGGACGATGGCATGCGAAAGGTAGTGTTCGCCAAGGGCCTGTAGACAAGACAAGACATCTCCGGGGCCGAGCGGCTCGGTCAATCGCTCGTCGGGAATGGCCGCCATTGCTGCTATCAAGCCGTTGAGGCCGCTACCGAACAGGACGAGCAGTTCGTCCAGCGAGGCCGACGCGAACCGTTTGGAGGTCTGGCGATTCGACGCGTCCCGATCCCAGCCCCCAAGCGGCGGCTCATCGCGAAGCAGCCTTTCGATCAGCGCCTGGTAGTCGCCGAGGCATGCTGCCAGGTGGGCAAACAACTGCCGCACCGTCCAGCCGCCACCATGCACGGTGCGTTCGAACGCATCCGGCGGCGCAAGTGAGGCGATGTGCTTCACCGTGGCCTGTTCGTAGATAAACCGATCCGCGAGGGCGCGAAGTTCGGGCGTCATTGCTAGTGGCGCGCCCGTGGCGGGCGGCGATCAGCGCGCGGGGCACGTCCGCGGGCGGCGGTCTCCCGTACGGGCCGGGGGCCCAATTGCCTTATGGAGTCCCATCCAGCGAAAGTCGCGCCGGGGCCCAATTCGGCTTCGATTTCCAGGAGCCGGTTGTATTTCGCGGTCCGTTCGCTTCGAGCTGGCGCGCCAGTTTTGATTTGCCCCGCACCTGTGGCCACAGCGAGGTCGGCGATGAATGTGTCTTCGGTCTCTCCTGAACGATGGCTAATAATGGCTGTCCAGCCAGCGCGGTGGGCCGTCTCGATGGCCTCCAGAGTCTCGGTCAGCGTGCCAATCTGGTTGAGCTTCACGAGGACGCTGTTGGCCGAGTGCTCGGCGATGCCGCGCCGAATGCGTTCTGAGTTGGTGACGAGCAAGTCGTCGCCCACAATCTGGCACTGGGCTCCCAGCTTCGCGGTGAGCGCACTCCAGCCTTCCCAGTCGTCTTCGGCAAGGCCGTCTTCAATGGAACGAATAGGGTACTTGGCAACCCAGCTGGCCCAATGTTCAACCATTTCGGCCGAAGTGAGAAAGCGCTTTTCTTTCGCCAGGGCGTACTTGCCCGCGCCAAACAGTTCGGTGGCGGCGGGATCCAGCGCCACCACGGCATCGACGCCGGGGGCGTAGCCGGCCTTCTCGATAGCCTCTACAACCAGTTGCACGGCTTCTTCGTTGCCAGGCAACGACGGCGCAAAGCCACCCTCGTCGCCGACGGACGTAATCGCGCCTCGCTCGTGCAGTATTTCGCGAAGTGCGTTGTATACCTCCACGCCCATGCGAAGGCCTTCGCTGAACGTTTCCGCTCCAACGGGCATGACCATGAATTCCTGGAAATCGGTGCTGTCAGGCGCATGCTTGCCGCCGTTAAGAATGTTGAACATCGGCACGGGGAGCCGATGGGCGCCCGGCCCCCCGAGGTATCGGTACAGTGGGAGTCCAAGCGAGTCCGCCGCTGCCCGCGCAACCGCAAGCGACACGCCAAGAATGGCGTTGGCCCCGAGCCGGCCCTTGTTCGGCGTCCCGTCGAGTTCACACATCAGGCGATCGATGGAACGCTGCTCGGTTGCGGGGAACCCATGCAGCGCTTTCGCGATCTCGGTGTTTACGTTACGAACCCCTTTCGTGACGCCTTTTCCCCCGTACCGCTTCCCACCATCACGGAGCTCGACCGCTTCGTGCGCACCGGTCGATGCGCCCGAGGGCACAGCGGCCGTGCCAATCGCTCCGTCGTCGAGCAGAACCGTGACTTGAACAGTCGGGTTGCCCCGCGAATCGAGGATCTCCCGTGCCGCCATGGATTCGATAAACATTCCTGCTCCTTAGCCGCGCACTTCTGGCGCATCGCTCAATGCGACAAGAGCATCCGGACTGTCGAGGTAGTCGATGTACAAGATCCCGTTGACGTGGTCGATTTCATGTTCGAGTGCTTCAGCGAGGAGATTGTCATCCGCCTTGATTCGAACTTCCTTACCGGTGTACGGGTCCATACCCTGGGCAATGACCTTGATGGACCGGGTGATCTCGCCTCGATACCCCGGCACCGAGAGACAACCTTCGTCACAACGCCGTTCGCCGCTGCGCTTAACGATTTCCGGGTTAACCAGCGCAA
>JANPDX010000181.1:0-2337 GCA_031431695.1 Dehalococcoidia bacterium | reverse complement strand
ATGCTTCTTCATCGGGTTGCTCCTGGGAATTGCCGAAGAGCGCGGGCCAATCTCCAGGGAGCTGCGCCTGCTCCTGGTCACCGGTTTCCTCGGCGGCTATACGACGTTCAGCGCGTTCGGTTGGGAGACGTATTCGTTGCTTCGGGCCGACGACATGGCGCGCGCCGGCGTGAACATCGTGGCGAGCGTCTTCCTCGGCATCGCCGCCGTATTCCTGGGCGCCAGCCTGGCGAGAGTCGCCTGACCAGCCACCCCAGGCCATCGCCAGCCGGGTGGAACGTAAACGTGGATCGGGTATCGTGTCCAAGTTACGCCCAAAGAGGTTTTACAATTATGGCTTACGAACTCGATGTGCTCGCCGCTACGGAGCAGCGCACTGATATCCCGGATTTTGGCAGTGGCGACACCGTCCGTGTCCACGCGAAGGTCGTCGAAGGCGACAAAGAACGCATCCAGGTCTTCGAGGGTGTCGTCATCCGCAAGCGGATGAAGGGCCTCGTCTCGAACTTCACTGTTCGAAAGATTGCCAGCGGCGTCGGTGTCGAACGGACGTTTCCAATCAACAGCCCGCGCGTTGATAAGGTCGAAGTGATGCGACGCGGCAAGGTTCGTCGCAAGAACCTCTACTACCTTCGCGGCCTCACCGGCAAGGCTGCCCGCATCAAGGAAAAGCGCTTCTAGGAGCTGCTTTCCGCGCAACTGAACAATAGAGACGCCCCTGCCGCATCGGCCGGGGCGTTTCTGTGCGCCTGGTAAAGCGGGCCGCAATCAGCGTCGCGCGGGTGTGGAGCGGCGCGGTGACCCCGGCGCCGTGCCGATGCGGAGCGTTTAGCTCCCACCCCCGGCGGAAGCTGCCGGCTCGACCGTTCCCGCCGCGGGTTGGGCAGGCGGGCCGCCCATCACGGTCTTCCGTAGCGGAAGCTCCTTCATCCCCAACGCGAGCAACATACACACGATAGCCGCGCCCAACGCGCCGTAGTAGATGTGCTGGACGCCAATCACCACGCTCTGGCCCTGGGCTTCTTCCGCCCGATCGAGGACCGCCTGGCCGTCCGGCAACGCAAGGACTTGCTTCGTGATGACGGCGTACTGGCGCGTGTTCAGCTTGATAGTCGGGTCATCCAGCGCTGCCGCTACCTCCGGACCGACCAACGCCCTGTCCTCGGCGCTGAACCGCGTCGCGAACTCGTCATGGTAGGTGTTCGCGAGGATCGATCCGAAGATCGCTATCCCGAGGACGCTTCCGATCTGACGGAAGAACTGGCTGGAAGAACTTGCAACACCGATGTATTGGTGACTGACCGCGTTTTGAACGACGAGCGACATCGTTGGCAGCACGAACCCGAAGCCCAGCCCCAGGATCACCATCGTAACGCTGATCTGCCAGAGCTTCGTGTCCAGGCTCAGTTGCGTTAGCGATGCGAGCGACACCGCGATCAAGACCGTCCCCGCGAACGTCTGCCATTTGTACCGGCCGTAGTGCGCGATAAGGCGCCCCCCGGCCACGCTTGTCAGCAAGACGCCGATGCTCTGCGGTGTGGAGATTACGCCCGATGTCGTCGCGGAAGCGTTCAAGGCGGTCTGAACGTAGATCCCCAGGAACTGGAAGGCGCCGAACACTCCCATGCCGAACGTGAACACAATGAGGTTCGACATCAAAAACACGCGGTTCTTGAACAAGTGCAGCGGGAGGATCGGCTCCGGGTGCCGGAACTCCTGAAGCACGAATCCAGCCAGCAAAATCCCGGCGCCGCCAAGCAGCCCGGCGATCTCCATCGAGGCCCACGGGTACTTGTCCCCCGCCCAGACGAGCGCCAACAGCACCATCACCGACGCGGTTGAAAGCAGCGCCGCACCGATGAGGTCCAGTTTCGGCTGCAAATGCCGAGTCTTTCCCGGCAGGTTGAACCAGATGGCCGGCATGGCAATCAGGCTGATAGGAATGTTGATGTAAAACACCCAGCGCCAGCTCAGGTGGTCCGTCAAGGTCCCCCCGACGGTTGGCCCGGCGAGGCTCGCCAGGCTGAACATGCCCGTGAAGAGTCCGATGTACTTGCCACGTTCCGAGGGCGAGAAAATGTCGCCCATCGAAGCGAACACGCAGGCGAAAATCATCCCGCCGCCAATACCCTGGACGACCCGCACCCAGATCAGCATCGGCATGCTGGTCGCCGCGCCACACGCCGCCGACGAAACCATGAAAATGAAAACTCCGCCGATCATGAACATCTTGCGCCCGTAGATGTCCCCGAGCTTGCCAACCAATGGAATCACGACCGTCGAGCTCAGCATGTAGCTCGTAAACAACCACGACAGCAGCCCAAATCCGCCAAGGTC
>JANPDX010000180.1:0-1704 GCA_031431695.1 Dehalococcoidia bacterium | reverse complement strand
CGTAGCCTCGTGATCGCCCCGGACAAGTCCTTCTTCCTCCTCGGCACCGAGTGGAATCTCCGCTGTTTTTCTGCCCAGGGCGAGGAGCGCTGGAAGGTGACTGCGCCCGGCATCGCGTGGGCGGTAAACCTGAGCGCCGATGGCCACCTAGCCGTGGCCGCGTACGGCGATGGCACAATCCGATGGTATCGAGCGGACACTGGGCAGGAATTGCTCGCCTTCTTCCCGCATGGCGACCGCAAGCGCTGGGTGCTCTGGGCTCCGATGTTTGAGGTAAGGCAGCGTCCAGAAATTGATTTTGAGCGGGCGTTTACAGATTTGAAGCGCAAAACCCAATTTGAAGAAGGCACCTTACTGATAAGATGCTGGTTTAGACTACACTGCTCGTCGTTAAACTGTTGAACATCAACGTATCCAGAGTGTGTGCTGTAACTCATATCGCGGACTTCTCAGTAATATCGGTGAACGACATTCGACACGACTCTATAGTGGAATTGACAGCCCACTTGGGGGCGGTACTCAAGAAATCAAAACCCGGAGATTCCATCTCATTGGGGCTAATGGAAAATGGGCGCGTCCGGAAAGTCGCCATCACATTATTTCCTAAAGTTGAACTGGTCCCTATCGGCTCTTATTACGACTGCTCGCCCGGCGGAGAAGACCTCATCGGTTGGCATGTCAACCGTGGCAAGGATCACGCGGCAGACTTCTTTCCAGCCGCACGTTTTCGCAACATCTACTATCGGCCCGATGTGATCAGTCGGGTGCTCGAAACTCGCGACGTGGCCGAAGCGCTACGCCAAGCCAATCTGGCGTTAGGCCGCCCGGAATCGAAGCCCGAAGAGATCGGTGCGGTGATCGCACGGCTGGCACCGCCGGTGGTCGAGTTGGAGACGGGTGGTGTGTTCGGCACGGTCTCGCTGCCGGCCGACGCGCCCGAACTGACGCTGCGCTACCGGGTGCGGCAGACCGGCGCGGAAGCGCCGAGCAAAGTCTCCGTGCGCTTCAATGGCCGGCTCATGGATCTGCCTGCCCCATTGCCGAAGGCGGACGAAACCGCCGAAGTGGCCGTGCCACTGCCCGCGGGGGTGGCAGGTGAGCTATCCGTGCTGGCCGAACACGCCCTGGCCACCAGCGAAGCGGCGATCCTACGCATCGAGCGCCAGCCCGGCGACGTGCGGCCCCGCCAGCCGAATCTCTACATCCTGGCTGCGGGCGTGGCCGACTTGAAGATGAACGACGCCGCTGATCTCGATCACAATGGACGAGTAACTCCAGATGAACTGGATCGCAGCGGTCTGTTCAAGGAAGGCGAACTCGCCCTTTCCGACCTCAACCACGCTGCGGACGATGCGCAGCATATTGCGGATGCCTTCCGCTCGCAGGAGGGCAAGCTCTACGGTCGCGTCGTCGTGCAGACGCTGTTGGACAAGGGTGCCACCACGCCGGCGCTGCGGGAGGCACTGCGCGAGATCGCCCGCGAGGCCCAGTCGGAAGACGTGGCCGTCGTCTTTTTCTCGGGCCACGGCGTGGCCGATCCGAAGCTCGGTTTTTACCTCGCCACCTACGAAGCCGATCCGAAAGCGCCTGCGACGACCGCGCTCTTGGGCAAGGAACTCTCTTCCTTGCTCGAAGGCATCAAAGCCCGCACCGTGCTGGCCTTGGACACCTGCCACTCGGGCGGCGCGCTGGAGGGCACGCGGC
>JANPDX010000179.1:0-5126 GCA_031431695.1 Dehalococcoidia bacterium | reverse complement strand
AAAAGGAACGCCGGTCCACCCTGTCCGCGATCGTCGAATGCGATTGTGGCGCCGCTGAGCCTCAGTTCCGCCATCGAGCGATTCGCCGCTTCGGTTTCGGCTTCTGCCTGCTGCCGGCAAGGCGAGCGAGGGCTCGGAGAGCCAGTCCGGCGGTCCCGGCGGCGACGCCAACGGCCCGCGAACTGCCTTTCCTCATCTTCTTCTTGTCGACCCGCTCGTAGGCCTCACGGCCCGCTGACGCCGCCTGGTGCGAGCCGGCGGTCAGTATGACCATAGCCTCATGCGCCGCAGTCCTTGCGGCATCGATGTCAACTTCCGAGATTGTCTTGCGCGCTCGACGGGCGCTTGATGCACCGGCCACACCGAGTCGAGCAACCACTTCGGCAGCTCTCTGGCGGGCGTGCTCTGCATCGGCGGCGGAGATGCGCCGCACAGCCTCATGTATTGGCGCGGCGACCGCCGCTCGCACGGGTTTTCGGCGCCGGCTGGACTGGCGGACCGCGAAACCCACTCCGGCGAGCGCGATTACCGCGGCAGCTCCGGCGGCGATAAGCACCAGCATACCTGGACCGCGGCGGCTCGCCGCCGAGTGCTCCTCGACGAGCTGTTCCAGCGGTGGAGGCGCTGAGGCAGCGGCCGGTTCGAAATCCCCGCGCTCCAGGTCGGAGAGGAACTCACGGACTCCCTCGGTGAACGCGTCCGGGTTATCGCCGGGGACACTATGGCCCGCGCCCGATACCACGATGAGTCGCGCCCGCTGCATCTCGGTGGCCGCCCGTTCCGCGACGGCCTGCGGGAGAACATCGCTTTCGGCGCCACGAATCAGCAGGGTGGGCGCGCGAACGCCCCGGAACAGTGCCCACGAATCACCACCGCTGTCGTTTCCGATGCGCAAACCGCTATCCGGCTGGCGAAACCGCCTATCGAACTTCCAGGTCCATTTTCCGGTCTCGGTCTGCTTGAGCCGATGGCGCATACGCTCACGGATGTTCTCGAGCGTACGGCGTTGATTGAATCGGTGGGCGAGTTCGACGAACTCCTCGAACTCGAGTTCATCTGGACCGCGAGTGAACCGGACGATGTTGTCCACGCCCTCTTTCGCCGACTCCGGCCCAACATCGACAAGGATGAGTGCACGGACGTGCTCCGGATGAGCGTTTGCGTATGCGACCGAATTAAGGCCGCCCATGCTGTGGCCAATAAGAATGAACCGATCGATGCCGAGCGCTTTGCGAAAGCCCTCAAGATCCTCGACGAACGCGGTCCGTGTGTAGTCTCCATCGGCGGACCATTCGCTGTCTCCGTGCCCTCGTTGGTCGAGGGCGAGGAGGCGATAGCGATCCTGCATGCGGTCAGCGAACTCATCGAACATATGCCCGGAGACACCGAATCCGTGGAGCATGATGATCGGTAGCGCCTCGGGGTTGCCCCATTCCTGGTAGCTGAGGTTGAGGCCACCAACCGTAGCGTTTCGTTCGAGATATCCGGCCGTCACCATTGCTGTTCCTCCAACGAGGTGTCGCTCTCAAAGCTGAGAGCACCAACAACGATGATAGCACCGGACGCCAGCGCCGCACGGCAGAGAACTCAATCGCGACCTTGCCCGCTAAACGGCTTCGAGACCCTGCTCTGAGTGGAGCTGATTGTAGGTTGCGACAAGGGCGTCCCCCTGGTACGCCCACCCTCCGCCGGGATTGAACGAGTAGTTGTACGCAGCGCGGACCGCGTGCTCGCCACTGAAGCCGGCCCGTTCGCCAGCCTGCCAGGCCTCGGCAAGCCCTCGTGCCGCGCGGTCGGCGTTCGCCTCGGGTTCGAACCTTGAGTCCCCCATGCCCGAGCCATAGCCCTGGTCATGTAACTGGAACAGCCCAACGGAATGGCCGCTGTCACCGACCGCGTCGGGCCTACCGCCACTCTCGATCAGCATGACGGATTTCAGGAAGACCGGGGGCACGTTGTACTTGTTTCCAAGCCGGTTCAGCATCGCGTCCCACTGATCCGGGTTCGCATTGCTGTTCGACTGTACCGGTGTGTGTGGCGAGGCGGCGCGCTTCGTCGTAATCGACTTCGATGCAGCGACGGCGCGCGAGTTGGTGGTTTTTGGCAAGGATGCCGTCCCCGGCACGGTGAAACTCGGCGACGCCCCAGATCTGAAGGGCGATGTTGTTCGTCCGCGGGCGATGGCCCCTGCTTCATGCAGGGAAACGTGAGCCGCCGAGATGGCGCCGCGAGCGGTTGGATCAATAGCCATTCTTTTCTGAGGCTAGTACGGTGAACGCCGCCGATGAATACGGAGCTTTCCGCATCGTGACCCGGCGAATCCCCGATGTGGAGAGCGACATGGCTGAAGCGCGCATACCTGACCCGACGCTGATAGCGCAGCTGCAAGAAAGCATGAAGGGGATCGATTGGGCGGCTTCGCTGGTTAAGCCGTGGTAGCACCAAACCGTCGATGACCTGTGGGCGGCGCACCATCAACTCAAGCACCTCATCGCGGTGGAGACGGAAAACTTCCAGCCCCGGATTCGGCGCATCGTTACAGAGGAGCGGCCAGTCCTCGAAGCGTGGGACACCGATGCGTTCCACCTTCGCTACACAGCGGACGCCGACATCAAGGACCTGGCGACGAACTTTTCCACCGAACGCGCGGTCACAGTGGAACTGTTCAAGGCGCTTTCGCCCGAGCACTGGAAACGCACCGGTGTCTGGCCCGATGGGCGCGAAATCGACCTCGCATGGCTGGCCGAAGAGGCCCTCGGGCACTCGCTCGACCACTTTGCCGTTTTGCTCGACCTTCATGGCGAGTTCGAGCGGCTGCAGGCGCCTCGCTGGACCTCTTAGGCCAGGGAAACCGCTTCGTAGTCGCCTGAATGGAGGGCTTCGAGGAGTTCTAAGTCGGTGGCGATCGACTCGCGGAAACGCGTGGCGGCTCGCCCAATTTCGTCCCGGGAGTGCGCATCGGAACCGGCGATGCCGGGGCGGCGGAAACCTTTGGCGAGCCCGGTCGCCGCGAGGTTTTGGAGCTTCGTATCCGAGCCGTTCACAGCCTCTACGGATGCGAAGAACTGCACGGTGTCCTTACTCACGCGCAGCAATCCATCGCGCGCCGGGTGGGCCAGGAAGAGCAGCCCACCGCAGCCTTCAGCAGCTTCGAACACCTCCCGGGCGATGGGCGAGAACGCATGGGCGCCGGGAAGCCCGAATGCGAGAACGTGTCCCATATCAGTCGTTAGCTCAACGGCTGAAAATACGGAGATTGGAGAGCGCGAGCGTATCGCGGTCAACTGGCCAGCGCTTCGGACACGGTCATGTTCCGTGAGGCATATCCCGTCCAGACCCCGCCCGACGGCAGCCCCGATGAGTTCATCGATGTCCAGCGCGCTACACGCGGACAGCGGCTTCGTGTGGCAGTGGAGATCAATGAGCACAGCTTGCGGTTACCGGGGCAGCTTCACGCCGTAGATCTCACCGAGCAGGTCCAGGAAGGCTGACATCGGGCCAGATTGTGGCTTGCTTCGGCGGTACATCACCGCAATTTCGCGTTGGACCGGCTCGGCGGATTCGATGTGGACTTTGTGAAGCGTGCCCAGCCGGATTTCGCGTTCGACACTCACGTCAGGCAGAAGCGCGATGCCCAGGTTCGATTCGACCATTTTCTTCGTCGCCTCAATCGAATCGAGCTGCATTTGCTGGTGTGGTACCACTCCGAGGTCCCGGAAAAGGCTGAGGATCATTCCGTAATAGCCCGAATCCCTGTCGAACAAGATCAGGGAATCGTCGGCGAGTTGCTCGACCTTCACCGACCCCTTTTTCGCGTAGCGATGCTGAGACGAAACGACAAGTACGAGTTCATCGTGATAGAGCGTTACGGTCCGGACCTCAGGATGGTTGATGGGACGGCCAAACCCTATCTGCACGTCGTCGTCAACGACCATTTGGAGAACCTCGTCGCTATGACCGGTTCGGACGAGGACGTCGACTCCCTGGTGGCTGTCGCAAAACACCTTGAGCAAACGCGGAAGCACGTAGGTGCCGACGGCCGGGGCGGTGCCAATCATGAGACGGCCAGCCGTGCCTTCGCGGGTGCCCTCGAGAATCGTCAGGCCATCGTTCAGCGTACGCAGTACCCGCTGCGCGTAGGGAAGGAACGAGCGGCCCGCGTCGGTCAGTTTCACGCCCCGCCCCATTCGTTCGAAAAGTGACTGACCAACTTCTCGCTCGAGGGACTGGATGCGATTGCTCAGTGAGGGCTGGGCAACGTTCAAAAGCTCAGCGGCGCGGCTGAAGCTGCCACAATCGGCGGCGGTGATGAATGCATCCAATTGGGCCAGTTCCATGTATGGCTCACCCGTTAGCGATAAGCTTCGGCTATGCCTGAACCATACTGGTTGGACAAGCCATAGGCTAGGCGTGGGTATGTAGAGGTGAGACGGGAGGGGTTGGGAGGTGAGAAGTACGCCGTTACGTAGCCATCAACTCACTTGCGGGGCCACGATCCGCTCCCGAGCGGTCGCGGTTCAGTACCGCGGTCAGTCGAAATACCGGCCCAGTACCCAATTCATGATGTCCGAGACAGTGATCATGCCGACGAGATTCGCCCCGCGGACAACGGGCACATGCCGAAAACCGCCGTCTCCCATTTTGTTCAGCGCGTACGCCATGGTGTCGTCCTCGCGTAGGACGACGGGGTCGCGTGTCATGTAGTTGGCGACCGGTTCATCGAGTACGCCCGCGCGGGCCGCGGCCTTCCGCAACACGTCCCGGTCGGTGAGAATCCCGACCACTCTTCCGGAGTCCACGACCACCACGGCACCGGTCGGGTCGTCTTTCATTTCCAAAATTGCCTGGCGAACGGTCTGCATTGGCGCCACGGTGCGAGGGCGAGTCATCTTCACCGAAGAGATCGGAACGGTGAGGTCGCTTTCGCTGACGACCTGCGCCGACTCGGGCACATCCATGCTACTCAAATCCATTGTGCAGCGGTCGCAGGCATCGGAACCTTCGATATTTTCAGCGCCGCAGCTGGGACAGATGACGATGTTTCGCTGGTCGGAAGTCATCGCGCGTCTCCTGAAGGAAGGAAAGGGCCCCTTCGATGAAGGAGCCCTGACAATAGCAGGTTGCCT
>JANPDX010000178.1:0-14638 GCA_031431695.1 Dehalococcoidia bacterium | reverse complement strand
TTAAGAATCCAATCGTCGTCAGTCGCCCCAATGTCCTTCGGTTCGAACTCGGCAAAGATGGCTCGGCGGACCGACGCTGGTAGGGGGACGCTGCAAGAGTCGAAGCCCCGGAACAACCAATTCTCCGGTATATCAGTTCCTCTGAACGGCACTACAGAACTTTCGTAAAGGACGGCGGAAAGTCGTTTCAGCGTGTCGGTTTCCTGGGCTTGCCCTGCTAGCCGATTGACGGCATCGTCTACGTCGTCGATGTCACGGGTAAACTCGCGGTCAACGAGTACGACGACGTTGGCGGCACCAGCCACCAACTGTTTGTGGGCAGCCGTGATAGTGTCCACAGGGCGCAGGTTGCGCGATTCAGCGTCGGGATTCAATACGATTCTCAGGCGCTTCACTTCGACATACGCCAAATCGCTCCCGAACTCGACGAGCAAGTCAGGGCCTCGTTCTGGCGCAAGTGGTTCCATGGTCACAACTGCGCCGCCCGCCGCGAACCGTCGGGCTATCACCCCTTCGCGCTCCAATGCCCAAAGTTCCTCGTACAATTCCTCGGTGTCCTCTGACTGGGCCGGATCGTCTACGCGCGACGGCTTTGAGAAAATGGCGGCAGCGACTCGGTCCAGTTTCCGCCGGTAGCCGAGGACTCCCTGCACTCCGAGTCTTGACAAGGAATCTGCGAGAGCATTGATCTCGTAGACGGTGGCGTTCATTGCTCGGTCGGACTGTTGATGGTTCTTATCCATGGAGAGTGACTTCTGAAGTATTCACCTGAACTGCTGGCTTTGGCATTGCTGTGAACCTCATGCGCCTAAGAGTTTGAGACGTGGAACCGGCGCTTGTTCCTTTAACCTCTACCTCCAGTGTAACACCATACGATGGCGCGGAGAGTATCGTTAGTTTCCCCAAGGCGTCCTGTAACGGTGGTTGCGGTGACTTGAGAGAACCTTCAAAATTGGCGATTGACAGGCGTGAGAGAGTCTGGAATAAGTGACGCAGCCGGAAAACTAGCGTGTCGGCAAACGCTTCGAACAGCCGAAGGTAAAGAAATCACGTACTCTCAAAAACTCGTTTGCTACGCGTGACGCAGGCGCTCAAGGTCTCGACTGCGGCCGGGAATTCGAAGTACGCTTACGGTGCCACTCCACCAACGAACGCATCCCGGAGCGATTGCCTAGATGTCCGGACAAGTCACAATTAGCCGCTCGACCATCGTGTTGACCGTGGCGTTGGTGGCCGCGCTGTTGGCGGTTGCCGTGCTGGCGACGGTCGTTTTGACGGATGGCAACTCGAATCCGACGCAGGCCGTGCCACTGAGTCCAAATTCAGAGAGTCATGCCGAACCCATTCCGGCCACATCGACCGTCCAGCCCGTGGTGGCGCCTTCCTCGGTTCCCAGCGTCGAACCTACGCCGACTCCTACCGAGGTTCCGACCGCCCAGCCGACTCCGCCCCCCACCCAACCCCAGGTTCCCCAGCAGCCCGCGTCGCCAACGGCCCAGCCGACCGTCGTGCCGAATCCGGACTTGATTCCGGTGTTGGTCTATTTCGAAGCGATACAGTCTAACGCAGCTTCTGTTTACTCATTGGGCGTCTTTACTTACCCGGACGCGCTCGCCAATTCGGAGTGGCAGAATCATGCCGGGGGCGCGGCGAATGCCGCGAGTCAGATGTTAAATCGGCTCGGAGTGAACTTGGGATTTACGCCTCTTCCGGGGCTTACACCGTGTGGCAACTCCGTTCGTTCATACGCTGTTGCCGCCTTCGGATATTGGGCCGCCCTGTCTGGGGGAGTCCGGCGGGGCGACCCGGCGTCATGGAACGCAGGCTCCGTGGAATTCTTTGCGCCCTACCTTCAAGCCATAAGCGCCCTGAGTCGTGACTGCGGCCCGTGGGACTAATCGGGTTCCCTCGCTGGTCCGCACTGAACGGCGTCTCGGAGCGGCAGCACACTGACTGCTCCGCTTTATGACTGCCCCCCGGCCCACTCGGCCGGGTTTAACGGGCCAAACGCCCGTCGCACCGGCCCATCCCTGAGACGCACACTTGAGGAAGTGAACGGCGCGGCGTTCCAGCCGAGTTGTTCGGGAGGCAGCCGTGTTTGAACTGAACGAGGTGTTGGTCCCGGTAGACCTGTCCCCTGCGTCGCGCACCACGTTCGCGCGGGCACAGACCATGGTCGGCGGCGAGAGCCCGGTCATCATTCTTCTGCATGTCATCGACCCCTCCTTCGTGAACGCCGCCGTCTCTGCCGGGATGGGGTCCTCCCGGGGCATCGCGCGCAAGCTACGGGCGAAGGCCGAGCAAGAGATGACCCGGATGGCCTTGACGGCAGGTGCGGTGGAAGTGACTCAGGTGGTTGTCCAGGGCATCCCGTTCTACGAAATCGCCCGCCACGCCGAAGAGTTCGACGTTGACGCGGTCATCATCTGCAAGACGGGAGCCCGCGACGCCCGCGAAGGGCTGTTCTTCGGGTCAACGGCCGAAAAGGTCGTCCGCGCCTGCCGTCAGCCAGTCATCGTCCTGACTGACAATGATTCCAGACCTCCGGAGTACCCCCAGGAGTAGCCCGCTCGCTGCGCGTGCGACGACCGGTCCTCCGATTTCATGCTTCAGGTCTGGCTTCGCTTTCAGCCTTCTCCCATCGGTCGATCAGATCATCCAGGTACCGCCGCTGGTCCGTACTGAACGGCGCCTCCTTGAGGAACTCGCGGATCGTCACCGTGTCGCCCTCGTCCATCGCCTTGCTCAAAGCCGCCCGGTGCGGCGTGTTCTCCAGGCGCTGGCTTTCCAGCCACTCGCGCAACGTCACCAGGAACCATGGTCGGTCGGTCATCACATCACCTTTGCAACCAGAGTATTCGCCGGCTCTCGCCCCACCGCCACGTTCGTTCGGGTCGAATCAACGGTACCATCAAGGCAAAAGGGACAGCTAAGCGCCAGACCACCGCGCTATACTCATCGCATGGCAATTCGGCAGCCCAAACCGCTGAAGAACGCGTTCCCGGTATCCAGATACCACGGGCGGCGCATGACCGAAGCTGAATTCCTCGCCCTGCCCGAGGAAAAGCCATACCTCGAATACGTGGACGGGGTGGTGCTGCAGAAACCTATGCCCAACAAACCACACAGCCAGCTCGTGAAATTCATCATCATCGCCATCGGACTCTATGAACGCGTTCGAGGCGGCGATTCCGGTCCCGAGAGCCGGGTAAGACTGCATGACGGCTCGGGCTTTCGACTGCCCGATACGGCGTATTGGGCTCCCGGGCGTGTCTGGAGCGACGATTCGCTCCCATCTCTCGCGGTCGAAGTGCGTTCGCCGGGCCAAACAATGGCCGAACTTCGCCGCAAGTGCCGCTCCTTCCGCGCGAACGGCGTCGACACCTGTTGGCTCATCGACCCCGTGTCGCGCACCGCCGAAGTGTTCGAGGGCGACCGCGACGCCGAACAACTGCCCGCTGACGGCAGCCTCGAATCGGCCGTCATGCCCGGCTTCAGCCTGTCGCTCGCCGAACTCTTCGCGGCCTTGGACCGGTAAGGCTGCGAGCACGGCACTTCGTCACACCTTCTCAAACAAGCTGCAGCAGATTCCCGTATCATCGCGAATCACATTCGGTGAGGAGCAGCAACATGAAGGACCTTTCCGGCAAAGTCGCCGTCGTCACCGGATCCGCGAGCGGCATGGGATTTGCCTTCGCCAATCGCTTCGCCGAAGAAGGCATGAACGTCGTCCTGGCCGACATTGAAGCCGAACCGCTCGCCATGGCCGAAGCGGCCGTCAAGGCGAAGGGCGCGAAAGTCCTCGCCGTCCGTACGAACGTCCTCCAGGACGGCGATGTCGAAAAGCTGGCTGACGCCGCTTTCAAGACCTTCGGCAACGTGCATATCGTCTGCAATAACGCCGGTGTGGCGGGCGGCGCGGGAAAGCCCATCTGGGAAGCCCCCCAGGAAGACTGGGACTGGGTCTTTGGCGTGAACTTCTGGGGTGTGCTTCGCGGCATCCGCGCCTTCGTCCCACGCATGATCGAGAACGGCGAAGAAGGCCACATCGTCAACACCGCCTCGGTTGCCGGCCTGCTCACCGGCGCGGACCCCTATTCAGTATCGAAGCATGGCGTCGTCTGCATCACCGAAGGCCTCTACAAGAATTTCAAGACGCTCAACCTGAAGCTCTCAGCCTCGGTGCTCTGCCCGGGCTGGGTGAACACGAACATCCATGATGCCAGCCGCAACCGCCCCGAAGAACTCGGTAAGTCCGCCGACCCCTCCACCCTCGGCGCCGAAGCTGCCCAACGCAGTGCGATGGTCCGAGGGATGCTCCAGAACGGCTATCGGCCCGAGGAAGTCGCCCAGAAAGTTCTCGACGCCGTCCTGACCGACACCTTCTACATCATCCCCGCCCAGGACTACATGCTGCAGTCGATCCAGACCCGTTTCGACCAGATCATGAACCGCGAGAACCCAACGACCGGCCTGTTTTAGTAGGAGCCGAAGTTAGTGGTTGTCTCCGCCGGTGATCGTGAGGACGATCACTGACTGCTCCACCGCTCGAACACTGTGCGGAGTTGACGGCTGCAAGAAGACAACCTGCGCCGGGCGAAGGTCGAAGTCCGCGTCATCGGCGTTGAGCGAGATGTGCCCACGAAGCACATGCACCGTCACCGCGCCGGGTGCGAGGTGTTGCTTGATTTCGTCCCCGGCCTCCATCGCCATGACGACGACCGAGACACCGGCTTCACGGGCAATGGTCTCGGTCTTGCGTCGACTTCCTGGCAGTTCCTGGAACAGGCGATCGGCGACCGCTTCCAGATCAAGGAGTTGGGCCCGCGCGTGCTGAAGGTAGGTTCCGGCAGCAGTCTTGTTGGTAGTCATAACTCTCCCTCGGATGCCCGTTCCCCATCGCAAGCCTGTCCCGAGGGCACCAGTCCGGCTCCGAGAACGAATCTCCACCTTAGGCTCGATACGATAGTGCCGCAAGAGGCACCACCCCCGCCTCTCAGGGCAACGCACTGATAGAGGACCCGCAGTGATGCGGGCCTTCGCGCGTAAGTCCCCGCTATCGGTTCATCGCCTTCGCCAACCCCGAAAGCAACTCCAACGTCGCTGCTTCGCCGGGCGCTCCCATCGGGATCGCCGCCACGAGGTCGGTCACGCCAACGTCCGCGAATGCCTTGAGACCGGCTTCGATCTGCGCCGCCGTCCCGGTGATCGCAACATCCGCCGGGTTGGCCGCGCCACCGCGGTCGAGCGTCGCCCGGTACGACGGGATCTGTCCATACATCGCGAGCGTTCGATTGATGACCTCCGCGCCTGCGCCTGCGTCAGCCGACAGCAAGATCGGCACCATCGCTACGAACCTCGGCGCCGGCTTCCCCGCTTTGGCCGCCGCCTCCGACATCGTGGGCACCGCGACGTCCCGCAGATAGTCGATGCCGCCCATCCATGTCACCGTGCCATCGGCCAGCCGCCCGCAGAGCCGAAGCATCGCTGGCCCGAGTGCCGCCACGATAACGGGCGGCTTCTTCGTCCCGGCCATCGTCACCTGCGCGTTCACCCGGTATTCCTCGCCTTTGTAGTCAACTCGCTCGCCCGCCAGCAGCCCGTTGAGGATGGTCAGGTAGTCACGCGTGTGCGGTATCGGCCGCGAGTAGTCGAGCCCCAGGCTGTTCTCGATCATGAACTTGTGGCTGAGCCCAATGCCAAGCGCGAGGCGGTTGTTCGTCGCGTCTTGCACGGTCAGCGCTTGCATGGCGAGCACAGTTGGGTGGCGTGGATAGGTCGGCACGACTGCCGTGCCCAGCTCGATGGTGCTCGTGTCTCGCCCGGCGAGAGCCAGCACCATCAGCGCGTCGTACGTGCCTACCTGCGGCAGCCAAGCCGAAGCGAACCCGCTCGCCTCCGCCGCCACCGCCCGTTCGATGATCGCCTTAGACCCGGAAGGGTCACCCGGCATAGAAAGCATTGTTCCGAGTTTCATGGGGACACCTCAAGATTGTCGGCCGAGCGTAGCCTATCAAGAGCTTTTGCGGGCTGTGCCTACAAGCGCCGGAACCAAACATCGCCCGTGTGGGAGCGAGACTCCTCCCTGGCCCGATCCGGTGACTGTCCGACCCCGGCGGTCAAACCGATTGAATCTTCGGCACGAACTTGGAGTAGGTCTGGTTGGCGGACAGGATCACGTGGTCCTCGACGCCGTTCTCGCGATGGAGGTTGATCTCTGCATATTCCGCCGAGATCATCATCTCCAGGAACGCTGAACGCGACGGATAGTGCACGATGACTACCCAGTCCCATCGGTCGCTTCCAAGATCGCCGACGGCGGCGCCCTCGACATGTCCGGCCCACAGAACCGTACCGCCAACCTTCTTCAAGAGAGGCATGTCGCCCTTGCTATACCGCGAATAGGCGTCCCAACCGGAGCCGTCCCCATCGACGGAGTGCTCGCGGAAGCGCACAAGGTTCACCATGACCACCGGGCCTTCGTCCGGAAGGCTTCGGACAAAGGCTTCGTTCAAGTCACTCGGTGCGGTCATCGAGTAGCCCCTTTCTCAGGTGACTCGGGGCCTACGCCTCGCGAGGCCCTCTCAGTTTCATTTGCGCCAGATTCTGTCTACCTGCGGGGAATTCGCGCCAGTCGATCATCGAACAGGCGCCCTCAACACCCAACGAAACCGAAAGGGGGCGCCCTTTCGGACGCCCCATTCGCTGATTGCTAAGAACCGACTGCTCCGTCAGTTCCCTATTGCCCGCCGCCACCCACGGCCACCGGGATCCGGGCCTGATCCCGTTCCTGGACGATTGGCACCGCCCTATCGGCTGCCGGCATCATCTTCGGATACCACTTGTCCTCGAAGTCGTTGAACTTATCGCGCAGGTGAGGGGCGACGCGTTCCGCGAACATCTGGGTGTTGTACATCGCAACGTCGCGAGGCATCGAGCCCATCTGGAGGAGCAACATCAGGTGGCCAACGCGCAGGTTATCGGCGAGCTCGTTCAGCTTCGCGATGACCTTGTCCGGCGGCCCGGCAACGATGTAGCCCTGCTCCACGAGGCCCTCCCAGGTCAGCTTGGCTTTCGCGTTCTGCTGGGCCTGTTCAAACTGGCTCTTGATGCCCGCTTTCACCGTCCGCAGCGTTCGATAGCCGGGGGCATCGGCGAAGCCCGGGTACACATGCAAGCAGCGGTTGTAGAAGTAGTCGATGTGCGGCCAGTACATCTCCTTGGCCTCGGCTTCGGTTTCCGCAACACAGACCACCTGGGCGAACCCAGCATGATACGGGTTCGGCTCCATGCCCTTGTCGGTCATGCGCTTCCAGAAGCCATCCATGATGGTCTGGGCCCGCTTGTATCCCGAGTAGGAGAGGTAGGAGTACAGGTAGCCCATGTCGGCGCACCACTCCCAGGTCTCTATCGAACCGCCACCCGGGATCCAGATGGGCGGGTTTGGCTGCTGCAACGGCCGCGGCCACGGGTTCATGTAGCGCACCTGGTTGTATTTTCCGTTGAAGTGGCTGACACCCTTGTCGTGCCACGCCTGCATGATCAGGTCGTGCGCTTCGTAGTAACGGTCGCGGAGCTGGGCTCCCGGCACGCCGTATGCGTAGTTTGTATCCATGCTTGTGCCCACGGGGAAACCAGCGACAAGCCGCCCGCCCGAAAGCACATCCAGCATCGCGAACTCTTCGGCAACGCGAAGGGGAGGGTTGTACAGTGCGATTGAGTTGCCCATCACTACGATGGCCGCATTCTTCGTGCGGCGAGTGAGCGCCGCAGCCATGATGTTCGGGCTCGGCATCATGCCGTAGGCGTTCGAGTGGTGCTCGTTCACGCAGATGCCGTCGTAGCCCATCTTCTCGGCGAACTCGAGTTCGTCAAGGTATTCGTTGTAGACGGTGTTGCATCGCTCCGCGTTGAAGAGCTTGTAATCGACGTCGACCCAAACCGAGCGGTTTGTCTGCTGGAAATCGTCTGGCAGATCGGGCCACGGCATCAGGTGGAACCAGTGAAACTTCAAAGTACAGCCCCCGAACGTAGATGTGCGCCAGGCGGGCGAAGGTACTTCGCGCCTGCCTAACGGTTATCGTCGAGTATAGACCAAACTACAGCACTTGCGAGACCGTCTTGTGCGTTCCGTGCAATTTCCGATTGACGTATTTCGCCGCGGTCAAACTTGTCAAAGCTGACCCCGATTCCGGAGTCCGTTACCATGACATAGGTGGAAGATTTCTCTCTCCTCACCTCCATTGCCGTTGCCCTTGGTCTCGCGCTCATCGGTGGAGTAGTTGCCCGCCTCGCCGGTCTGTCGCCAATCGTGGGCTACCTTGCCGCCGGCCTTGTCATCTCTCCGTTTACTCCCGGATACGATGCCGACCTCGCCGCCCTTCGCGAACTCGCCGAACTCGGCGTGATCTTTCTCATGTTCGGCGTCGGTCTCCACTTCAACGTGCGCGACCTGCTCCGCGTTAAAGATATCGCCATCCCCGGCGCCATCATCCAGGTCGGACTTGCCACCGCAGTCGGTTTCGCGATCGGTTCAGCGTTCGATCTCCCGTGGCGGGAATCACTCGTCCTCGGCCTTGCCATGAGCATCGCCAGCACCGTCGTCCTCATCCGCTCACTCGAAGAACGCGGACTCATGGCAACGGTCCACGCGCGAGTCGTCATCGGATGGCTCATCGCCCAGGACATCCTCACCGTCCTCATCCTCGCAATCCTGCCCACCCTCGAACCAGGCAATGACGGCCAAATCTGGCAGGACATTGCGGTCGCGATGGGCAAGGCCGCGATCTTCGTCGCCATCATGCTCGTCGCTGGTGTCCGTATCGTGCCGCGCGTCCTCTCGATCATCGCTCGAACCGGAAGCCGGGAACTCTTCATCCTCGCCTTCGTCGCTGGTGCACTCGGAATTGCCACGGGCGCCGCAGCATTCGGTCTGTCCGTAGCGCTCGGCGCATTCGTGGCCGGTGTCGTGGTTTCCGAAACCGAAACCAGCCATCAAGTCGCCGCAGACGTCGTCCCCCTGCGCGACGCCTTCGCCGTTCTCTTCTTCGTCTCGGTAGGTATGCTTCTCGACCCACAAACCGTCATGGAGCACCTGGACCTCTTCGCGGTCGTCACACTTGCAGTCTTGTTCGTCAACGCCACCATCGCCTTCCTGACGGCCGCAGCATTTCCTTACTCGGGCCGGACAGCCCTTACCGTCGGAGCTGGACTTGCCCAGCTCGGTGAGTTTTCGTTCATCATCGCCGACGACAGCCTCCAGCACGGCCTCATGTCCACTGCCACCTACAACATCATTTTGGCCGCCGCCGCTACCTCTATCTGCCTCAACCCCCTCGCCTTCGCTTCGATAGGCAAGCTTGAGAAAGCGCTCTCCCGGGCGGGACGACTGTGGCGACTCATCGACCGCCAGGGCGAGATTCCCGAGCCCCCGTTGCCCCGCTCGGGCCATGTTGTCGTCATTGGGTACGGACGCGTTGGAGAACTCGTCGGTCATGCGCTGTCCCAACTGACCATTCCATTCATCGTCATCGAGAACGACCTGGATCGCGTTCGGCGCCTCGCTTCCGGCGGTCTGGCCGCCGTTTGGGGAGACGCAGGACAACACGAAGTCCTTGATCGAGCGAACATTCCCACCGCCCGGGCCGTCGTCATTGCTGTCCCCGATGAGAGCACCGCCCTTGTCGCTACCGCTTCGGTGCGCTCCCGTAACGCCGCCGTCCCGATTCTCGTTCGTGCTCGCAGCGGCGGCGAGATCGAGACCTTCCGAGACCTGGGCGCCACCGAAGTCGTCGTCCCCGAATACGAAGGCGGCCTCGAAATGATGCGCCAAACGCTCGTTGCCCTCGGTCACGACCCCGAGGAGACTCTCCACCTGAGTCACGCCGTCCGCGACATCCACTACCAGGCCGCCGCGCAAGAGTAGCTGCCCGCCCTCAACCTGCGTAGCCTTGCCTCCGGACCGCCTAGAGGTACGACATGGAATACGGCATCGGGGTTGATGCGAGCCTTGGCCTGAGCTTCGCCGAGTCGCGGGCGCTCGTCGCGGAAGCGGCTGCTCTCGGCTACCAGAGCGCATGGACACCCAGCGGGCCGCCCACGCGTGACGGCTTTCAGGTTTGTGCCCAGTGGCACGGCGCTACCACACCGGTTGTCGATGGTGGTCTCACCACCGGCATCGCCGTCATTCCCGTGCCAGTTTGGACTGTGCAATCGCTGGCACAGCAGGCGGGGGCACCACCCGATGGCGTTGATGGATGGCGTGGAATGTCGAGGTTGCGCCACTGTCAAGGGGCGGCGGGGCGGAAGACGCGAAGCGCCTCGGTGACATCCCAGACTTCGGCCCAATGTTCGATGTAAGCCCAATCCAGCGTTTCACCGCGCAGATCGATAAGGAGCGCGATGTCGCGTTGATCCTGGTGCCGCATGGCAAGCAGCTTGAGGATGATCAAGTCTTCGGGGGTCGCGACATTCAAGCCGGAGAGTTCACCCGGGACCGCCCGATCGATGACGAGCGACTGGTAATCGGTCTTCGCAACCTGGATATCGACGGCGAGGTTCATCGTTATGTTCTTCAATTGAACGAAGTCCGGCCCGGATGGGCCATGCCCGTCCTGCCGCCGAACATGGCGCAGTCCGAGCGCCGACAGTTCGGCCTCGACCGCCTCGATGGCCGCACGGTCTGGGGCGACTACGAAGTCGAAGTCGTCGGTCTCCCTCGGCATGATCCACACGTTGATCGCCTGCCCGCCGATGAGCGCATGGCGGAGACCCGCACGCTGGAATACGGCGCCAAGGCCGGGAGCATGAAGTGCAGATTCATCAGCCACGGTAGAGGCCGAGCCGTCTCGCACGCTCGTAGAATGCTCCCAGGTCTTCTGGTTCGCGGCGCGGATATGGTGGCCCCATCTGTGTCCGCTCGAAACTGCGGCGCAGCCGCTCATCGATGGTCAGGCTCAACAAATGTCGCATCCAGTCATTGCGGCCTTCGAGTTCGTACTCACCCAGGCGGCGCATGTATGCCTTATCGCGTTCGGAGGCCTTCTTCACTTCCACCTCACTATCATAACCGCCGGATCGGCGGAGCAGGTGGGACGGAGTTACCGGCTGGCGCCCGGGCACGAACTATCCGAGGCAACGCAAAGGCCCGCCGGGTGGCGGGCCTTCCGTGTGTTTTGACGCGAACCGAAACTATTCGATTTCGACGGTGGCGCCGGCTTCGGTCAGCTTGGCCTTAATGGTTTCCGCTTCTTCCTTGCCGATGGCTTCCTTCACTTTGGCGGGAGCGGACTCCACGAGATCCTTGGCTTCCTTCAGACCGAGGCCGCTGACGACCTCGCGGACAGCCTTGATCACGTTGATCTTGTTCTCGCCAAAGCTCTTGAGGATGACGTTGAATTCCGTCTTCTCTTCCTCCGGAGCAGCGGCGACGACCGGCCCGGCGGCAGCGGCCATCATCATCGGCGCCGATGCCGTGATGCCGAACTCTTCTTCGATCGCCTTATTGAGGTCGCGGAGTTCGAGGAGGGTCATCGTCTTGATGATTTCGAGTGCTTCTTCAACCTTAGCCACGTGGTGTCTCCTGTAAGTTGGTGTGTCCTAGCCAGCCGCTTCGAGCTGGTTGGCGCGTGAGTCGATCAGGCCCGCGAAATTCCGCATCGTCGATTGGAGCAGGCCAGCGAAGTTGTACAGCGGGCTTTGCAGCTTGCTGACCACGTCCGCGATGAGCTGTTCCTTCGGTGGCATCGTTGCCAGGCTTTCGACTTCTTCCGGGGAAAGGACTTTCCCTTCGATCCAGCCGCCGTGAATCACCACGTTGAGGCGCTTAGCACGAAAGTGCTCCGTAAACGCTTTCACCGGGGCGATTGGGTCACCGAAGCCAATTGCGAGCGCCGTCGGGCCCTGCACGATTTCGGCCATGTTGTCGCGGCCGGCCGCGCGTGCAGCCATCCCCGCGAGCGTGTTCTTAACAACCTTCACCTCGGCACCGGACGGGCGAAGTGCCCGGCGGAGTTCGGTGAGCTGGGCAACGGTAAGCCCACGATAGTCGGCGCTGATAGCGATCGAGGCCCGGACCATGAGGTCCTGGATCTCTGCCAGCATTGCCACTTTCCGTGGAGTCGGCATAGCCACCTCCGATTTATGGACGGGACCGGCGAATCCACCAGCCCGAGTGCGTATGAGCCCGGAGACCAAAAATCCCTGCGCAAGGGCAGGGATAAAACCACGGAGACGCATCGCGTCAACCTGGAATCACTGCCTCGGCAGGTGCCTTTCGGCATTATCCCCACCGTCCTTCCGTGGAAGGACGGCTCGCATAGGGACCTGCGGTCTCTGGCTCTTCAGTTATCGAAAACGAAGGTATCAGGTTTCTGGTATCAGGTAAATCAGGGGCTTCACACCGCGATGGGTCAGAGGACCCGCGGTGATGCGGGTAGTGGCTGCCCCCACCACGCAGGAGCCAGCCTTCGCTTATCCACCACGCCCCTGCCCAACCGGCCCGCACCCCAATCCGCTACCATCATCCCGTGATCGAACTGACCAAGCGTCTCCTCAAGGCGGCCGAAGGCGGCGAACCCGTCTTCCTCGCCTCTGTCCTCGAAACTGGCCCGCGCCCGCTCGAAGCCGGCGCACGCATGCTCGTCGAACGCAGCGGCGAACGCTTCGGTTCGCTCGGCGATCCGCTTCTCGATGACGCGCTCGTTGCCTATGCTCCGGATGCCTTCCCGAGGCATGTGGCTCAGACGCTCTACGTCACACCCGACGGCCTTTCCGAACGGACCGACGCGGGCGCCACGGCCATCTACGTGGAAGTCGTCGAAGCGAAAGCCGTTTTCCTCGTCGTCGGTGGTGGCCATATTGGCCGCGCGCTCGCGCAACTGGCCGACTTCCTCGATTTTCACGTCGCCGTCCTCGATGACCGCGAGGACTTCGCCAACGCCGAGCGCATCCCGGAGGCCGACGAAATCCTCTGCGAAGACTACGAGGAAGCGCTCGAACGCTATCCAATCAATTCGAGCACCTATATCACCCTGGTCACTCGCGGCCACAAGCAGGACGAAATTTCGCTGCGGAAGTGCCTCGGTCGTGGGGCCGCGTACCTCGGCATGATCGGCTCGAAACGTCGCACTGGCGCGGTCCTCCAGCACCTGCTCGACGAAGGCTTCGACCCTGCCGAGCTCGCGAAAGTCCGAACCCCGATCGGCCTGGACATCGGCGCCGAAACTCCCGAAGAGATCGCCATCAGCATCATGGCCGAAGTCATCATGACCCGCCGCGGCGGCACCGGCGAGGTCATGTACCACCGCTAATCGCGAATCTGTTCGCTCGCCTCGCCCACCGTCCTTTCCGGGGAAGGAGGAGAGGGGTCGGGGGTGAGGGCTCTCAGCAACGCGCGGGGCCATCGGATATACTCCGCCGCACTCAGGTTGAAGGAGTGTCCATAATGGCAGTATTTAACGGTGCGTTTCCCATACTTCCGGGAAGGATCGATGCGGCCCGGACGTTCGCTAGCGACGTCGTCGGCAGCCGGAAAGCGGCGTTCAACGAGATGCAGAAAGGAGCCGGCACAACGCGCGAGACCTGGAGCGTTCAAGAAACACCGGCGGGGGCCTTCATGCTCGTGTGGTTCGAAGGAAACGTCGAAAAAGCGTTCGACGACCTGGCAACGGCGACCGATGACTTCACAGTCTGGTTCCGCGCTCAGATAAAGAATGTTACCGGCCTCGACATGTCGGAGCCTGCTGAGGGTGGACCTGACTTGTTGTTGGATTGGACCGCGTAGTCCGCCTCCAGCCTGGCGGCAGGCCCGCGCGCAATCGGCTCCGGCGCGTGACCTACTCCATCGCTCCCGCCACGACACCACGCCGCAACAGTTCGCCGCGCAGGTCCAGCATCGCCGTATAGGTCGGCACAACGAACACATCCTCGCCCGCGACGGTCGTCGCCAGGATCGCATCCAGCAGCCCCGCGGGTTCGTGGCCCACGAACCCAGCCTTTGGCCAGCCCGCGTACTTCAGACGCACCGCGAGGTCCTCCGCTCTATCGCCGCCGGCCCACCACGCGCCCACCGAATCACGCAGCAGTTCGTGGTCCACGTCCCAGATCCAGCTCACGTCCTGCCCGTCCGCGAACCGGTCGTTGAGCAAGAGCGCGACGTTCAGGCCCGGCCGAACTCGAGCGAGTTCTCGCAACAGCAGCAGCACCTGGTTTGCCCCGGCCGGGTTCTTCGCCAGGAACAGTCTCAGGCGCCGCCCTTCGAGGTCGACAACTTCCTGCCGTCCGAACGCCGGCTTCACAGTCTCAAGCCCGGTTCGAATCGCCTCCTCCGCGATCCCGAAGACCCTGCACACACCGATGGCGGCCAGCGCGTTGTACGCGTTGTAGAGCCCGGTCAGCGGCATATCGACCACACCCAGCCCGGCTACATCGAGGCTCGCATGGTCCAGGCCAAGCCGGAGCGCGGAGCCCGATGTGTCCGGCTGCGGACGTTTCCGCTCGCAGTTCGTGCAGCGCCAGTACCCAACATGCGCGAAGTACCGCCGCTCGTACCGGTAATCACCGCCGCACGGACACCAGCGCGCATCGAACGCGCCCGCGGACAGGGTGGCGTACGCCGGATCATCGAGCCCAAACCAGT
>JANPDX010000177.1:0-10283 GCA_031431695.1 Dehalococcoidia bacterium | reverse complement strand
TGCATTCGCCGGATTCGCGCGACTGGAATCAATGGGTCTCGGCCAGCCGCACCAGGAACTGGTGCAAGCGAAATCCACTCCAGGACTGGCTCAACCTCTACGGTGACGCCAGCGGCTTCGAGCGGGATCCTGAACCAGATCCGCGGACCGACTTTCTAGAGTTCATCTTCGCGAAGGGCCACGCCGTCGAGGCCAAGGTCCTTGGGCTTCCGACGGACGATGGTGCGCGAGCTGGATTTCAAGAGAGAAGCTCGCAACCTGGAACGCATCCGGGACCATCTCAGCGACTACCCGCTCTTGTTCGTTCCGAGCCCGATCCAGGACTACTCCAGTTCGCGCGTGCTGACCATGGAGCGAGTGCACGGGAAGAACGTCGCGAAGCTCTCTGGTCTCGCGCTGCTGGATTTAGATGGAGAGGGACTCGCGGAGAGCCTCGTGAAAGGCTATCTAGACCTCATTCTTGTCCACGGAACCTTTAGCTGCGACCCACATCCCGGCAACCTGCTCGTCACTGAAGACGGGCGGCTGGCACTAATCGATATGGGGATGGTCGGCTACTTATCGACGGACACGCGCGACAAGGTCCTGCGACTTTTGCTTGCGGTGAGCGAAGCGAATGCAGAAACGACCGCCAACATCGTTATCGGAATGGGACAACGGCTCGAAGATTTCGACGAAATCTCCTTCAAGCGCGGGGCGTCAGACTTGCTCCTCTCGAACCAGGATGCAGCGTTCGGAGACGTCAACCTCGGCCGACTCGTCCTCGAGATGGTGCGACTGTCGGCTACGTGTGGGTTACGCCCGTCGCCAGATCTCACCATGCTGGGGAAGACGCTACTCAACCTGGATGAGGCGGCGGGAGTTCTGGCACCAGGGCTCCAACCAACCCAGCTGATCCGCGAACACGCCGGGAGCCTGATGCGGGGGCACCTCTTACGGCAGCTTTCGCCGGGACATCTGTTCAATACAGTGCTCGCAACGAGCGAACTCGTGCAGCGGCTTCCTGAGCGTCTCAATGTGATTCTTGAGCGACTCTCGCAACACGATCTCGAGTTGAAAGTGCACGCGTTCGATGAAGAGCGAGTGATTTCTGGCATGCAAAAGATCGCCAACAGGATCACGCTCGGACTCGTGGTAGCGGCCCTGATCGTCGGCGCCGCGTTGCTGATGTCCGTGCCAACAAAGTTTCAGATCGCTGGCTATCCGGGCCTGGCGATCCTTTGTTTTGGCGCCGCGAGCACGGTCGGCGCATGGCTCGTACTTTCCATCCTCATCACGGATAGGAAGCCGTAGCGCAATCAGTTGCGCTGCGTCGCGAACGCTCAGCGAGGCGACAGGCAGAAGTGCATGCCCGGGCGTTCGACCATCAAGCTGTAGTCGATGAACGCACACGCGGCAGATGTGAATTTTAGAACGCACCGAATCGTTCGCGCGTAGGCTTACTACATGGAGCCAGTCCGTATCGTCGCCGCAGCTGTCGCCCATCCGTCGGACTGCGTCAGGCAAGCGGAAGCGGCCGAGCAGGTTGGGAGGCTAAGCGGTGACCACCGTCGCGTCGCGGCGATAGCTCGTGGTACGCAGATCAATTCTCGCCGTATCGCCCGCACGCCTCAGGCCTTGGCGGGATTGGGCGGAATTCAAGAGCGAAACCTGATCTATCAAGAGATGGTTGTCCCGCTCGCCCTCAACGCTGCGACAGCGGCGTTGGGCGAATACGCTCGCGGAACGGTCGGCTGCCTCGTCACTTCGTCATGTACGGGCTACTCCGTCCCTGGCTGGGGAGTCGAATTAGTAGAGCGACTCGGGCTTCCACTGGACACTGCGCGCTTGCCAATCACCGAGGCGGGATGTGCAGGAGGGGTTGTGGCACTGACTCACGCGGCAAACTATCTCAGCGTTCATCCCGGCGGCCTGGCCGTCGCAGTTGCGGCTGAACTTTGCTCGCTCTCGTTCCACGCCGGCGGAGATGACGGCAACCTCACTTCGTCGCTTGTATTTGGTGACGGAGCCGGGTGCTGCGTGCTTGCGAGTGGCACAGGCACCGGGTTGACGATTCTCGATCAGATGACGGTGCTGATACCTCAGAGTAGAGGTGCCCTCGGATTCGATCTGACCGGGAACGGCTTTTAGCCCGTCCTGAAGAGAGAACTCATAGCCACCCTCTCCGTCATCACCTCAGCCCCTTCAACCCCGCCCGCCGCCCTCGCTGTCCTGCTACTCCCGCTGAGCCAACCCGAGAGCCACCCCTCTTCAACAGCCTGTTAGCCTCGCTCGACGCAACCCGCGAAAATGTCTCGTCCGTGATGGCGTCGCAGGCGTCGATCCCCAGCCGGGCACTCGCCGGGCGAGCGAGGAGAGTGAACGAATCCGCTACTCGAGTTCTAGCCAACGTTCGAGCAACTGGTGGAAGTGGCGGATCTTCGTCTCGTTGTAGCTGGCGAACAGTACTTCCGGTCGCTGCATCGTCTTCAAGCCAATCTGGACCTTTGGGATGTTGAAAACGTCCTGGTTGAATACGCGGGCGAGCATCCCCAGCTCTGGCGCCTCGGTCCAGTCGTCGTCCACGCCAAGCCAATGGATCGGCGCGGGTTTCCGCCGCTCCTGGCCCTCCGGAACGGGGGAGAGAAACATGCACTCCATGATCGACTCGTCCGGGTTGTCGCCGTTCGGGCGGAAGCGATACGTGATCCGGTTGAACGCCCCCCACGGATGGAAGTTCGGGAACACCGTGTAGTAGAAAGAGTCGAGGTACTCGGCGTCGCAGAACTCATCCGCTCGCTCTCCGATTGCTCTCTTCATCCCCTCGCGCGAGACCATGGCCGCGAGTTCCCGCGCGCTGGCACCGACCGGCACCGTCAGCGCCGGGTCGTCGTCGAGCTGCTTGTCGAACATCGAGTCCAGCATCTCCTGCTGAGTTGGGGCGACCTTCAGGTGAGGGCTGGGCGTGCCGTTGGGCGTGATCGCGCGCGAAAAGTTGCCGAACACGTCGTATTGCGAGTTGGAGTCGCCGGTTCCCTGAAGGAGCTGGGGGTGCGTCGCGACAACGTGGTACGCCTCCATGAACGCTTCCTGCGCTACCTTCCAGTTGCAGCGCAAGACCTTCGCGACGTGAGCCTGCTTGAACCTCGTTGCCAGGTCCCAGCGCGCGAACTGTTCGTCGAGCCCGGCAAGGAACGTCTCCAGTGGTTGAGCGTTGGGGTCCGGGTTGATGAACACGAACCCTCCCCATGTGCCGACCTTCACCTCGGGCAGGCGGTACGCCTCTTCGGTGACGTCGGGGAAGTCCCAGGCGCAGACGACTTCCTTTAGCCGCCCGTCGATCTCCCAACACCACCCGTGAAAAGGACATCGAAACTCCTGCGCGCCTTTCCCGTCGAATTCGCGCAGTTGCCGACCCCGATGGAGGCAGGCGTTGTGATAGGCCTTGAACTCGGTCTCGGAGGTCCGCACGACAAGGAAAGACAGGTGCGCGACCTCGTAAACAACGTAATCGCCGATGTCCACGAGTTCTTCTTCGCGGCAAGTCATCTGCCAAACGCGCTTCCACAACCTCTCAACCTCGAGATCGTGAAATGCCCGCGATGTGTAGTGTTCGGCTGGCACGCGCGTAATCCCGGGCGCGATCGGTGCTTCGAGCCGAAGGACATCGGGGACGGAACGGCTGTCGGCGTCCAGGAGTTGTTGATAGAGCGTTCCGGCGGAGCGGTATCCGGCGGCGGTCGAGCGGCCTGCATCCCCCACGGCGTGCGCAGTCATGAGTCGTTTCCCTCCCCTACTGTTCGTGGCTAATCGCGGACGAACTCGACGTCACGCGAGCGTTCCGGACGGCGCACATCGGCAGCCGGTGGCAGCGCCTTTCCGCCAACCCACTGGAGCATGTGGGGGTCAGCGTAAGTCAAGGCACCTTCCAACCACCTGGCGGTCGCTGCATCGAACGTGCCTTCAACGCCGTGCTTGTTGACCCGGACGCGCCCATCGCCAAGGTCTTCGTAGATCGCCCCGCTGAGTGGATGTCTCTTCTTGCGCATGTGTCCTTGCCAATCCACCAGACTTTTGGCCGCACTATACTGACGCCGCGCCCGAGCCCAAACGGTGTCGCGCACGCATCATCGTTCGAGACAGGGGAGGGATCAATGACGGAGTCTGATTGGGAGGGAGACGTTCAGCTGGACATATTTCGTGCCGGATTCGCCCGTCCAGCCCATGTCGAACTCTTCAGCAAGCCGACACAACCGGGGAAGGTGCCCGGCTGGGGCGGCACCTTCAGCACCGAGCCGCTGCTCGTGCCCGCAACCGGCCGCGGGCTGTTCACTTTCGTTGGCGGTGACGAAGCCGACGTGATGGTCGAAAGTTTCGATGCCGTCACCGGCCAGGGAACGTTTTTCGGGCTGGGCGCTCCGCCCCGCGCGCTCCACTAACCGTGAAGGATTTCAGGGCTCAGAAACGCGGGCGTCTTCGTCCGCGGCGTTCTGGGACAGGGCGAGCAGTTCCCCTCGCCCGACTTCGTCCCACCTCACTAGCCGTAGGGCAGATAAACGGTTTGGATTCTCCACCCGCACCAACGCTTGTTCGTGTCAGGTTGCCGAAACGAGGCGTATGCTCCGACGATGCTAACTGAGCGCATTCAGCGCCGAGTTAGCGTCGCCTGCTTGATGAGGCGGAAGAGGCAGCCGACCGCAACGAGTGGTTGGCCGTGAATCAGCTTGCTCGACAGGTGCTGGCGTTGGATAAGACTAACGAGGACGCCCGCCAATTCTTGAGCGCCGCCGAGCGAATGCAGACCGGAATCACTGCTTCGCCACAGACGGAGTCAATTCGGTCCACCGAGGCGGAGCCCAGCTCCTTCGCTGGCGGTCGCTATGCGGTGAAGAAGTTCCTTGGAGAGGGTGGCAAGAAGAAGGTCTACCTTGCCCACGACAGCCTGCTCGACCGCGATGTTGCCTTCGCACAAATCAAGTTCGCACAAATCAAGATCGAAGGGCTCGACGATGTCGGTCGCGAGCGAGTCACGCGCGAGGGCCAGGCGATGGGTCGGCTGGGTTCGCATCCACACGTCGTGACAGTGTTCGACCTGGGCGAGATGGATGGCCAGCCCTTCATGGTTACGGAGCTGATGGGCGGCGGCGATGTTGAGGGACTGATCGAGAAGGCCGGCGGACATTTGCCATTGGAGCAAGCGATCTCCATAGCTCTCGCAGTCTGCCGGGCGCATGATGGTCGTCACAATCAAGGCACCACCAGTTGCCTCCTACGGTGATGCGGTCCGCGCCGCCCAGAAGAGGCGTTCCTCTTCGCGCGGCCGATCGACTGCGAAGCAGTCGTCGCCGAGCAGCATGGTGCGGCGACGCGGCTGGCCGTAAGGCTCCCAGTCCGGCAGATCAGGCGTACTTGGGTTTCCCGTCCTTGCAAAGGCGACCCAGGCGCCCTGTATTTGGCCTGACGGAGTTCGACGCCGACATGCCAGACGTCATCGACCTGGACGAACTGTGATCGAATTTCGCGAAGGGAGCAAGATTCGTACCCAAGACCGGGAGGTCTGCTAGCAGGGCGCCCCGGTTGGAGTGGCTTCCGGAGACTAGTGTTCGAGGTTTTGCAAACATGAAATCATGGCATGCGCTGCTCCTGGTTGGAGCCATTTCGTTGGCCGCTCCGTCCGTCGCGATGGCTGGCCCTGCCCCATCAGTGACGGCGATCCTTGCCTGCGATCGGAGTGTCGGTGCCGCTACCGTTCACGTCGATTTTCAGGTGAGCCTGTTTAATCCGACAGTGGTTGGATCGGCCGACCTTAGCTGTGGACCTGATTCCGTTTCCGGGCTGAGGACGGACCGGCAAAAGATTGTCACGACAGGAGTGGCCCGCTGGGCTAACGTCACCACCTCTATTGTCGTTGATGGCGCAGGTTCAGGTGGCTGTCCGGGTGGTGGACAGCTGACCTTCAAAGACTCCTGCCGCGGGGCAACACTCACCGTCCGCTAACACCCCCGATGAGATTGTCACGACCCACCCAACACGCCCCGGCGTGAGACCCGAAGCCACGGAAAAGCCCCAACTGAAGTGTGGAGCGGACACAGCTTCAGGCGCGGGGCGTTTTCCTTTCTACGGGCTATTGCCGAAGGTTGCTACGTTCTCACAGCCCCGCTGCTACCAATGCCCGAATCGCGGCGAATCCTTACGGCCGGAGGGAGGGATTTGGTCGGGACATGCGTGGCGTGGCTCACACAGCGGGACCTAGGAGCCCCGCGAAAGGCCGCTAACCACGAACTACGGTTCGTGTGGCACTTGGGTCCATCAGCCCACAAGAGAGTGGCGGGCTGCGTAGAGCACCGCTTCGGCGCGGTTCGCCGATCCAGTCTTGCCGAGAATGTTGCTGACATGCCGATCCGCAGTGTTCTTGCTGATCGTCAGCAGCGCTGCAATGTCGGAGTTGGTTTTCCCCTGGGCGACAAGCCGAAGGACTTCTATCTCCCTCGCGCTGAGACTGGGGTGCTGCGGCATCTCTTTCGTCCCATCCGCAAGGAACTGGAGCAGATCGCCCCGGTACTGCCGGAATTCGAAATAGGGGCAGGTAGCCGAAGCCGCGTCATAAGAGACGAAGCGGGCGCCTGCTATCTGCCTGGCAACCGAGCGGACGACTTCCACCGGCACCAGTGGCGGCCGGCCCGGACCCTCGCGAGCAATTACGAGGACCGGCAGTGCCAACTTCGAAAGGTCGTCCCGAATATCGTAGGACAGGCAATAGTCCAGGTACCGCATCGCGACTTCCGGAGATTGCGTCTCGCGGATCGCTTTGGTCGAGGACTCCTGGGCATCGATCGGCCCCTTTGGATAGAGAATCTCGGCGAACGTCCGGCTCGCGAGTCCCCAGTTCGCGCGAATCATGGCCTTGAGCGCGGCGATGACGTCTTCCGCGACGGCTCGGCCACTCGAGTCTTTGGCGGATTCCGGGCTCGAGTGGGACCACGGCGAGTACATGACCAGGCGGCTCACACGCTCTGGAAACCGGCTTGCAAACGTCACCGCCACGGATGCGGCATCGCCGAACGAGCAGAGGTCGAACGATGCCAACTGGAGGGCATCCACAAGACCCTTGAGGTCACCGACCTGGGATTCCAGCGAGACATCCGTCACCTCCCGCGTGGACACGCCGATCCCGCGGCGGTCGTACGTGATGCTGCGATAGCCGCCCGGCAGGTCATTCCAGAAATCACGTCCGATGAGCCGGTTCCGGTCCGCCTCAGGGCTCATCCACCAGCTGGGGAGCAACACGAGCGGGCGACCGGAACCGAAGACGGAGTAGCCGAGTTGAACTCCGTCCGGTGCGGAAAAGAAGCGGACGGCCTGCGTCATGAGTCCTCCCGCAGGCCCCCATTGTACCCAATTTCTCCCTGCCCGCGCCGTGAATCCTTGACGTGTCTCCGAACAAGGATGCCGAGAAGGGCCGGTCTGCTCGAAGACCACGAGGGCCACGAGGGCTGGCCCCATGTTAGAGATGGTTGGCGGATGACAAAAGGCGGGCGCCTCGCTCACGTTTGCCCAGGCCAGGCAGTTCGATTTCGTACCCTATTGAGGCAATGCGACTCGTGCTGCGGTGCTATGAAGCTCCGAGGTGCTTGACGCCCAGCATGAGAAAAGGGCCGGTCCAAATGGACCGGCCCCGCGTTGGACGTTGGTCAGCCTCTGTTACAGGGACTGTCGAAAGTACGGCAGATGTACTACTCCGAGCCGGACCCTGGTGTCGAAGGCGGACCGCGCTTCACCAGAGCCCAAGACCTCAGTTGGGCTTGCCAGGCACGGGCACGTTATCCGGCGCCGTGAAGCCGTTCGGGTGCGCCTGCGGGTTGCAAAACGAAGCGCCCGGAGCGACGCCGTCGAGAGTGAAATGAAAGGCAGGGCCAGGGCCGCCGGGCATCGCGGCACCCTCGCCATGCCCGACTTCGCCGTCCTGGCCTTTGACGTAGTCGCGGACGACGTGGTCGCCGTGGACGTCCACGCCCAGGAAATCGACATCGGCGCAGGTGGAGTTCTCGCCGCCGTGGGCGAGTGCGCCTGTTGCTGGAAGCGCGATGGAAGCGGCGACGATTGCGGCCGCCGAGAGCCGAAGAGCGGTTGCGTTCACTGAAGTCTCCTTATCTGTAGAAGTAGGGATCGAGCGCGCTGACGCGCGTGATCCGGTCGACTGGCAGGCCGTTGCGTTCGGCCGCCGCGCGGATTGATTCGGGCGTAGGCCCGTCGTAGACGCAGTACGTACGCTGCTTGTCTTCGCTCACATAGGAGTGCACCCAGTTCACTCCCAGTTCGCCGTTTTTCTGAACCACCTCCAGGCAGGCCCCCGCGCCCTCCTCCGTGATCGGAATCCCCAAGCCATCCGGGAACGTGCGTTCAACCATGTAGCGTGGCAATCTCCACCTCCGCGATTACTCCCGGCGTCCCGGCCCCTTGGGAAGGTGACGCCGGTGTTCGCGAACAGTAGCCCTCGCAGCCTGGCGTCCGCGTCCCCGAAAATGGGCATTCTCGGGCGCTCACGGGCCGTTTTGGGGCGCGGCATAACAAGAATGTGTTATTGATGCCGCTGGGCCGCACTATGCAACAACGGTGGCGGGGGGCACACGAAGGCAGATTCGTGATATGCATTTCTTCCAGCCTGAAAGTCTCGACACAGCCCGGCTAGCGTCAGCGTCGGCGCCCCTTGACGGCCGGAATCCTCGCTGTCTCTTGGAACTGTCCATCTACCCGGCGCTGCAGGTGGTCGCACCCTACCGGCTGCTTGGCTCTGCCTTCACAGGGGAACCACACTTCAGGGTGATCGCCCAGCGTTTGCCACCGCAACGCAGACAGTGCGGTCCCGCAGTTCGGGCAGCTAAGGCCGGTCGGCTGTTCGTGGTCCATCGTTTACCTCTGGCAGAGCATAGTCCGAAGTCCACCCGTTTGGAGTGACCTTCGTAGCGGGTGCAGCACGCCATTTCCCCCCACACGAAGGCGGGTTCGTGGAGTAAAGACACACAGCAACCGAGCGGGTCCTCGCTGCTGACCGGGATTCCGGCAATTGCCGGATGCGAAGCGAGGGCAAACTGAAGCAGACTCTCGCATCCGCCGCGGGGCACGATCCTTCCAACGGCACCGGGGTCGCCGACTCATGAACGCTATCGACTTCATTTTGGATCAGCACGCCCAAGTCCACGCCGCCAGCGTTGGCGAAGGACGTGCGCCAATCGCCATGGAGGACCTGCTGTTTTGGGAGTTGGACGAAGACTCGGCGCGTCGGCGCCCGCTGCCATTCCTGAACTCGGTCGCCTGGCTCGTGTGGCACATGGCCCGTTGCGAAGATGTGGCTGTCAATGCGGTCATCGCGGGTTCGCCGACGGTCCTTGATGAATCGTGGCTGAAACGACTTGAGATTGACCGACGAGACATCGGGACTGGAATGAACGACGCGGAAGTCACCGGTTTCAGCGAGACCGTGGCCATCGGGGCGCTTCGTGACTACCGCGCAGAAGTGGGAAAACAGACTCGTAGAGTGCTAAGGGAGATTGATCTCTCGAGCTTGGATGAGGTGCCTGAACCTGAACATCTGGCGCGAATATTTCAGTCTGGCGCCGTCGGGAGCGAGGGAGGTTGGGTCCGCGGGTTTTGGCGTGGGAAGACTAAGGGCTGGTTCCTTTGGCTCGCCACTGGCCACAACTACTACCATTTTGGCGAGGCGGAAGTCGTCCGTAACGCGATGGGTCTCGGCTCGGGGCGCTGACTAGTAAACTTCGGAGAAGAAGAGGTTGCCGTGTCCTGTCTGATCTGCGCTGGTCACCACGCGAACCTCCCGTGCGAACGGCTTGCCGGGACAACCCGGACGCTAGAGTCATTCGGCTCGCCAGCGTATGTCACCGACCCGCTAAATCGCATACTCCATGTCAACACAGCGTTCGCGCGACTCATCGGCGATCCTACCGCCCTCGGAGTGAATGGTGACGAGCGATTCATACCTGAGCTTTTTATGGGCGCGTTTCGAGACCGGTTACCAAGGCGCTACGAAGAGGTATCTCGCTGCCTCGGTGGGCTGGAGTCGGAGATCGAGCACGGTTCCCTCTCAGCGTGGACGCGGTCCCTGGTGGACTAGGTGCTTGCTGAGGATGACCGGCTGGCACGGCTCTGCGGTCGCGCCGCCGTCGGCTGGGACGGCACCATCGTCGTGAGAAACGACGATGGACGAATGGAACTCTTCCGCGAAACGGTTGTTCCGCTGACCGACTCATGGGGGCGAGCGAACCGCTTTCACATCAGCGTGTGGACGC
>JANPDX010000176.1:0-11071 GCA_031431695.1 Dehalococcoidia bacterium | reverse complement strand
GTACCAGGGCGGCGCCCTGCTTGTGAGCGCCACCAACGCGGTGGCGGGGTACGCAAGCGTGTTCGGGCGAACCTATGTCTTGAGTCCTGGCCCCGAAGGGCTCGCCGGCTTCGTGGGGTTCGGGACGCAGGACCCACCCGGCGCGACCCAGCTTTCCGTCAACCTGACCGACCAACTGTATGAACCGCTGAACTACGGCTACGCGCTCAACGTCCGCAAGACGGAGTGGACGTTCGACAACATCTACATCCCTCCACCTGACCCCAACGCGCCGCCGCCGCCTGCCAACGATCCCCCGCTTGAAAACGAACAGCCCCGGCTCAACGCGCTCTATGCCGGCTTTTCACCGCGTCGATGGGACATGCCGTGGACGATCCCGCTCGAACTTGGCGGCGATATCGCCGTCAGCGGCTACTTCGGTGAGGAGCGCTCGTTCAACGGCGGCCCGCGGGGTGGGCATCACGGAGGTACGGATATCGGCGCGCCCGCGGGCACCGAGATTCGTGCGACGAACCACGGCGTTGTCGTGCTGGCCGAGCGGACGCTGTACCGCGGCAACCTCGTGGTGCTCGACCACGGTGGCGGGATCTTCTCGTGCTATGGGCACCAACTGGCGCTTCGGGTCTCGGTTGGGGACGAAGTCCGGCGGGGCGACATCCTCGGGATCGTCGGTTCGACCGGCCTTTCTTCGGGCCCGCACCTCCACTGGGAGTTGTCCGTGGCGGGCGTGCTGGTTGATGGGTTGCGGTGGTTGGACGGGACACAGGGGTTCTAGCAGGGCCTACCGGTCTTTCCTTTTTAGCGAACTCGCCTTGCATCTCCGCGCCGTGACGGGCACCCTTTGCAGCGGAAGCGGACGGGTGTGGGCCACCCGTCTCAGCAGAGCAGCGACTGGCGGATATGCCAGAAAGGCCAAGAGCACCACGCGATGACCTTTGCCCAACGCCTTGCGGTTGTCACCGCCCTGGCTACCCTTGTCCTGGTCGGCATCGGCGTGCTCGTGCGGGCCACCGGTTCCGGCCTTGGCTGCCCCGATTGGCCGCTATGTCACGGTGGCGTCGTGCCACCCGGTCACAAAATTGCAATCATCGAATATTCGCACCGCTTCACGGCGATGATCGTCGGTCTTCTTGTTATCGCGGTCGCGATTTGCGCCTGGAAGTACTTCCGCCATGTGCCGTTCATAACATGGCTGGCAACCGCAACCGTGCCGCTGGTCGGCCTGCAGGGGCTTCTCGGCGCGATTACCGTGGTGCGCGAACTGCCGCCAGAGATAGTGGCGACGCATCTGCTGACGGCGATGCTGGTGCTCCTCTGCGAAATTGCGATCGCGGTGGCAATGTTCGCCGAAGATCCCCGGCGCCAAAGCAGGCCCGAGGAGCGCACCTCGGTGCGCCCTATCGGGCGCCTCGCGATTGCCGCGATGCTTTGGCTGGCGGCGGTGATGTGGATCGGCGGGTACATGACCGAAAGCGGGGCTGCAACCGCCTGCGAGGGCTGGCCGCTGTGCAACGGCTCGGTGCTCCCGGATTCGGATGACCACGAAATCGTCCATATGGCCCACCGCTACCTGGCTGGGGCGTTTGTGTTCCTCGTAGCGCCGCTGGTGGCGGCAGCGTGGAAGCGGCGCGGCGCCGTCGCGTGGGCGGGGCCGGTGGCCATGGCCCTGGGCACACTGTACGTGGCGCAGGTCGCCGTCGGTGCTCTGAACGTCTGGTTTACGTTCCCGGACGCGCTGACGATATCCCACACGATGATCGCGGCATCGATCTGGTTTACGCTTGCCTGCACAGTCGCACTGACGTTTTACTCGCCAGAGATGGCCACCAAAAATCCGCCCCCGAGGAAGGCCGCAGCGCCCGTATGACCGCCGAAGCCATGGCACTCGCCCGGCCCGATATTGTGACCACCGTACGCAATTATGTTTCGCTGACCAAACCGCGGATCATCCTCCTGCTGCTTATCACGACCGTGCCAGCGATGGTTGTGGCTGACCGCGGCTGGCCGTCCACCTGGCTCGTGGTCGCGACACTTATCGGCGGCACACTCTCGGCCGGCGGCGCGAACGCGATCAATTGCTGGTACGACCGCGACATCGACGGCATCATGCGGCGGACGCAGACCCGGCCCCTGGTCACGGGCGAGATTCAACCGGCCCAGGGCCTCGCCTTCGGGATAGGGCTGGGCGCCACCGCATTCGTATTCCTCTGGGCGACAACCACGTTTGCGGCGGCCGCACTCGCGCTCACGGCTCTGTTGTTTTACGTGTTCATCTACACCGTTTGGCTCAAGCGCCGCACGCCGCAGAACATCGTCATCGGCGGCGCCGCGGGCGCGTTCCCGCCGATGGTCGGCTGGGCCGCGGTGACCGGTGACGTTTCGCTCGCCCCGATCGTGATGTTCGCGATCATCTTCTTCTGGACGCCGCCACACTTCTGGGCGCTCGCCCTGCGGCTCGAAGGTGATTACGCGGAAGCGGGCGTGCCGATGCTGCCGGTCACCCATGGACCAGCCGCAACGCGGATTCAGATCCTGCGCTACAGCGTCATGCTGGTGGTCGTGAGCCTGGTGCTCGGGCCGGCTGGAGAACTGAGCTGGATCTACTACGGCGCCGCGTTAGCGACGGGCGGAATCTTCGTGGCGTATGCGTATCAGCTGTTCCGCAAACCAGAGACCACCCCTCCGATCCGGTTGTACAAGTACTCGCTGCTGTACCTGGCACTTGTCTTCGTGGCGATGGGCGTTGATGTAGCCGTTCTGGGTTAGGCCGAGCAGCCCGGTACCCGCGTCGCCATCCCGGGCCCGATTTCGCAATAGGGGGAAATCTGTGCCGCAGAGAACGGTCATCCTTATCCGGCACGCGCAGTCCGAACACCATGTGCTGGGCCTCTCAGGAGGCTGGACGGACACACCGCTGACCAACCTCGGGCACAGTCAGGCGCAGGCCGTCGCCAACCGGCTCCGCGCCGAACTCAAGGGAATCCCGATTCGACTCTTCAGCAGCGATTTGCTTCGGACGCAAGATACGGCGGGCCATATTTCCGCGGCATTCGGTGTCGAACCGATCCTCGATTGGCGTCTGCGGGAGTTCAACAACGGTGAGGCAGCGAACTTGACACTCGAAGGACCCGTACCGATCGTGGTGACGCACGGCGGGACGCTCGACACGATGACGGCGCGCTGGCTGCACTTCGCCGAAGAAAAGGTCTCTCACATTGGTTTCGCGACGCATGTCACAGGAATAACGGTGCTTCAGAAGGACGAACTCGGGCACCGGCGGGTCGAACGAGCGAACGACATCTCCCACCTGGCGGGCCTTGAGGGCCATGTCGGGCTCGGTTCGTTGCTCGGCTAGCCCGCCTTGTGAGCGGCGGCTGCAGCGCGTTCGCGCGCCAGGGCCCGGTCCTGGCGCTTGCCTTCGCGCTCTTCATGTTTCACCCAACTCGCGACAACGAACCCAAGGGCGGCCAGAAAGAGCAAGTCGCCAACTACCCACATAGTGATTCCCGCGAGTTGCTGGTCCTCAAGCGGTGTCGGCCCCCAGGTGCGCAAGGAGGTTGCGTAGTGCGAATAGAGCACGCGGTTGGTGTCGTAGATGGCCAACGCGAGGAACGAGTTTTGGGGCATCTGCAAGAACACAAAGAGCATTCGGATCGGGTGGGCCATGCGCCACGGAGTGGGGTCGAGGGCAATCACCTGCCACCAGAACATCAACGCGACAGTGACGTACAGCATGTGTTCGAACCAGTGGACGGTTTCGTGTTCGAGGGCGGCATTGAACAGCGGTGAAAAGTGCGAACCCCACATGGTCCCCGCGAAAATCAGCCATGCGAAGACCGGAAAGGTGATAGCTCGCATCGCCCTGCTGTGAAGCATGGGCATGATGACGTTTCTGCGCGTCGGCCCGCTGACCGACCTGAGGAGCAGGGTGATTGGGGTCCCGAGGAGGAGCAGGGGAGCAGCGACCATCATAAGCAGGATGTGCTGCCACATGTGTACCACGAACAAGACACCGTCGTAGCTGAACGGGGGAGACATGACCGCAATGACCATGACCGCGATCCCCGAAAAGAAGCACGCCGACCGTTTCCGGGGCCAGGGGGAATTGGGATGCGCGCGAGATACCGAACGCGTTGCGGTCAGGTACCACCAACTCGCCGCGCCCGCGACGATCATGAACAACGGGTCGAATTCCCAGCGTGTCAGGAGCGTCCAAACGCCTGGCTTCGGGGCATCAATCCCGTGGGCGAAGGCCACCGTTGGAAGCATCGCAAAGGCGGCCGCCGCCAGCACCGTGAAGACCGTGAACCGCCGCGCCCGGGAAGTTGGCATGGACGCCAGTTTCGCACGCGGCCCCGCGAGGGTCTCTGGCGCGCCCGCGTCTGAAACGCATTCAAATGCCGAGCATTCGACATGCGGCATGGCGAGGCTTCCGCTTCCTTGACAGGGTGGAGACCCCGTCATATAAATCCGATTGCGACGCCGTTCACAACCGGAATTTGCACCGGGCATCTGTCTGTGCGCGAGAGCGGGTCGGAGGGAGCAAGAGGAATGCCTGTATCCGGGATGCTGCGGCGTTTCCGCCGGTCCATGGTCTTACTGGCAGTGGCCCTGCTTGCCATCGCATCAGTCTCCGTGGCCGCGGCCCAATCCGGGCAGCCTGGCGGGATCACAGACGAAGCACACAAGATGCACGACCTCTGGATCTTCACGCTGATCATCGCCCTGGTGGTGTTCCTCGCCGTGGAGGGAGCGATTGTCTACTGCTTGTTCGCCTTCAGGAAGAAGGATGACGCGCTTCCGAAGCAGACGCATGGAAGCACCATCGTCGAAGTCATCTGGACTACTATCCCGGTGGTCATCGTGGTGGCGCTGTTCAGCTACTCATTCATCGTCCTGCGCGACGTGGAAAACCACGCGGCAAAGGAAGACCTGACCGTGAAGGTGCAGGGCTTTCAGTACCAGTGGGGCTTCACCTACGACAAGAGCGACCTGGGAACGAACACCAAGCCCGACGCCACGGGGGAGTTCACGCTGCTAGGCACCCCAGCGGATATCCCCACTCTGTGGATCCCTGTAGACGAACCGGTCGAGTTTGCGCTGAGTTCCAACGACGTTATCCACTCCTTCTATGTGCGGGACTTTCTCTACAAGCTGGATGTGATTCCCGGCCGGGACAACCGCTTCGTAGTCACGGCGCGCGAAATCGGCGAGTTCCATGCCCAGTGCGCTGAACTGTGTGGCGTGGATCACGCGTTGATGCGATTCACGCTCAAAGTCGTGACTCGGGCTGACTTCGACAAGTGGGTCTCCGAACAAAAGGTGACCGCCCCTGCCAGCGTGCAGAAGCCACAATAACCAGATGACATCGAACTCCCGGTGCAGCCGGGATGCGAACGACGAGGGCCCGGGGCCCGGGAGGAACAATGTCTAGCGTCGCTATCCCACGACCCAAATCATACGAGCGCCCCGTCATCCTCGACTGGCTGACTACGGTCGACCATAAAAAACTCGGCATCCTGTACCTGTACACCACGATGTTTTTCTTCGCGGTGGGCGGCGTGCTCGCGCTCCTCGTCCGCACGCAGTTGGCCGTTGCCGACAACACGTTCGTCAACAACGACCAGTACAACCAGATCTTCACGATGCACGCTTCGGCGATGCTGTTTCTCTTCATTATTCCTGTCTGGGCCGGGTTCGGTAACTACATCGTCCCGCTTCAAATAGGCGCCATGGACATGGCCTTCCCGCGCATCAACGCGCTGTCCTTCTGGCTCGTCCCCCCGGCCGGGCTTCTGATGTTCTCGGGATTCCTGTTCGGAGGGTCCGCCGACGCGGGCTGGACTGCATACAGCCCGCTCGCTCGCGGGACGGGCACGGGCATGGACTTGTGGATCGTCGCCGTACTGCTCCTCGGCATTTCTTCGACGATTGGCGCTTCGAACTTCCTGGTCACGATGTTCCGGATGCGTGCTCCCGGCATGACGATGTTCCGAATGCCAATTTTCTGCTGGACCATTCTCGTGACCGCGGTTCTGCAGTTGCTGGCAACGCCAGTACTCGCGGCCGCTCTAGCGATGCTTTTCATCGACCGCAACTTCGGGGGCGCCTTCTTCGATCCGAACGGCGGCGGCAACGTCGTCCTCTGGCAGAACATCTTCTGGTTCTATTCGCACCCCGCTGTGTACATCATGATCCTGCCGGGCATGGGCATCATTTCCGAAGTCCTGCCCGTCTTCTCGCGCAAGCCACTGTTCGGATACAAGGCCTTCGTCTTCGCCACGATGGCCATTGGTGGCCTGGGCTTCAGTGTGTGGGCGCACCATATGTTCACGACGGGCGCGGTGTTGAAGCCGTGGTTCGGCTTCATGACCTTCATGATCGGCGTCCCCACCGGGGTCAAGATCTTCAACTGGCTTGGCACCCTTTGGCGCGGCTCTATCACGTTTGAAGTGCCGATGCTGATGGCGCTCGGCTTCCTCAGCATGTTCCTCATCGGTGGCATCAACGGCACGTTCAGCGCCGCCGAGCCGGACGATTTCGCGCTTCACGACACATACTTCGTGGTCGCCCACATTCACTACGTGCTGTTTGGTGGATCGGTGTTCGCGGTCTTCGCGGGCCTCTACTACTGGTTTCCGAAGATCTGGGGCAGGCGCCTCAACGAGCGTCTCGGACAGTTGCAGTTCGCGCTCATGTTCATCGGGTTCAACCTGACATTCTTCCCGATGCACTTACTTGGACTCGATGGTATGCCGCGGCGCATCGCAACGTATTCAAACGACCTCGGTTGGCAAGCACTCAATACGGTCGCCACTGTTGGCGCGTTCCTCATCGCGGTTTCGATGATTCCCTTCATCGTTGCCGTTGTGGCCGCGTTCATGAAGCCAAAGGATCAACCGAACGACCCTTGGGAGGCCAACACCCTCGAATGGTGGACGACTTCACCGCCGCCCGTTCACAACTTCGATGACGTGCCGGAAATCCATTCCGAACGGCCACTATTCGACCTTCGCCATGGCAAAAACGCAGGCCACTAGGCTGCCCGAACTCACACCGAAAGACCAGGAGAGCAACTGATGGCAGCACATGGAGCCGTAGCGGGACACAAGCAACAACTGAGCAATGGAATGCTCGGGTTCATTCTGTTCCTTGCGTCGGAGGTGATGTTTTTCGGCGGCCTTTTTGCCGCCTACTTCATCGCACGGGCCGATTCGCCTGTCTGGCCCCCACTTCTTTCGCCCGCACAAGAAGCGGCCGGCGTCGAACTCCATCTGGAGTTCGCACTTCCGTTCATCGCCACCTGCGTGCTGGTGTTGAGCTCGGTGACCATCCAGTTCGGCGTCATGGCTGTTCAGCGCGGCGACCGCTCAGCGCTCATCCGCTGGCTCATCATCTCTATTGCCCTGGGCCTGTCGTTCTTGACGGCTCAGATGTACGACTACAGCCAACTGACCTTCAGCTCGGGCGACACCATCTACGGGACGACCTTCTACACCCTCACCGGATTCCACGGCGCACACGTCGCCGGAGGCATCATCTTCATGATGGTCATCCTGGTTCGCTCCATGGGTGGCCAGTTCTCAGCATCGAGACACGAAGCCGTCGAAGCCTGCTCGTTTTACTGGCACTTCGTGGATGTCGTGTGGATTGCACTCTTCGCTACCCTCTACATCGTCAAATAGACCTCAAAGCTAGACCTCAAAGCCCCAGGGGAGAAATAACGCTCGATGGACCATCCAGCTAACGATCACAGCGAAAAACACGAGATACACCTTCCCGACCCCAGCATCTGGCCGCTGGTTGCCGGCTTCGCGGCGTTCGTTCTCGGTGCCGCGCTCATCTTCTACTCACGCGACCGGACGAATGACTTCGCGGGACCACTGCTGGGGGCTGCAGCGGTCATCGCACTCATTTCGGGCTGTGGCTGGGCGTACGAAGACGGACGCATGAAGAAGAAGGCGGAAGAAGGCGACCACACGAAGCCGCGAAACGCGCGTTACACCCAGGTCGTCACGTTCGCCATTCCCGAGGGCCAGTACGGCGCCTCCCGTCAGAAAGAGGGCGTCATTTCGCTCCTCGAAGCACGCGATAACGCGCTCAAAAACCTCGACGGCTTTCAGGACCTGCGTGTGATCGTTTCGCCGACCGAGACGGGGCCGTCGCAGGTGCTGGTAGAGACCACCTGGGCCGACCGTGAGGGCCTGGCCACCTATGAAGAAACGCGCACGACGGTTCTCGATATCCTTGCCCGGAACGTGGACATGGTTGTCCCTGGTTCCGTCCAGGTGTTCGACATGGAAGTCGTCCGCGACACCAAGGACACGTCCTTCGCCTTCGGCCTTGGGCCGATGGTCGCCACCTTCAGCGCTCTCATCGTCGGCGGGTTCATGGTCGGCGCTGGCCTGAACTTGTTCGGGGGCGAAGAAGTTGCGGCGACCGGGGGCGGCGAAACACCTCCTGCCGGCGATACAGCCAACGTAATCACGGCCAAGACCACCAAGTTCACTACGGGCACATCAATAACGGCGCCGCCGAACACGGTTATCACGCTCAAGTTCGACAACAAGGACACTTCTCCCCCCCACAACGTTCAGATCTTTGCCGGGGCCCAGGCCGCGGGCGGACTGCTCAAGGGCTGCACCGCCGGTTGCGACGGTGGAGACGTTTCCACGCCACTAAAGGGTGGCCCGATGGTTGAGGAGTTCACATTCACGACGCCCGCCGCCGGGGAGTATGCGTTCAACTGCGCCGCGCACCCGACGCAGATGGTTGGCAAGCTCATCATCAAAGAAGGTGCGCCAGTTCCCGGAGCCGCGGCGGCACCGGCACCAGCACCGGCAAAATAACGGCCAATCGCCAGGAATTGGAGAAGCCCCGGCAAGTTGCCGGGGCTTTTGCTTTCTCCACTACCCTCGCCGTGCGGTTACTCGAAGGCGCCATCCGCCAATAGATCGATGTACTCCTCATCGTCCAGACCGATGAGTGACTTGTACACATACTCGTTGTCTTCTCCAAGCATGGGCGCGGCCTTGGTGAGCTCACCCGGTGTCTTCGACAGCTTGAAGGCTGCCGTGTCGTACTGGCGAAGGCCCATGTAGGTGTGCTCCAGCATCTGGTAGTGCTTGCGATGCCGCAGTTGGGGGTCGTTCGCGACCTCTTCGGCCGACTGCACGATGCCGCAGGGCACGCCAAACGATTGCATCAGTTCGACAATCTGCTTTGTCGTGAACTTCCGAACGGGTGGGGCTTCGACGCCTTCCTCGGTCTGAAACTCGTCGTCAGTTTCCTGACGAGTGTAGTCCTCGAACCAGTAGCCGAGGTGCCGGTCGATTTCCTTGAGCTCGTTGATGCGTTGCCAGCGCCGGCGCATGCGTTCCATATCGCACCACTCGGGGCGGCCAAGTGCGGCTTTCAGGCCCTCCCAGTGCTTTTCGGTTGCGCAGGCGATGACTATCCACCGCCCGTCGCGGCACTTGTAGGCGTTGTGCGGGGCCGCTTCCAGATCATGGTTGCCAAGTCGGATCTGCTCGTGGCCGTTCGCGGTCCAATCCAGGAGCGCGGTCCAGAGGCCGTGTACGCCCGCCTCCATCTGGCCGAAATCGATGTACTGGCCCTTTCCGGTGCGGCGGCGATAGTCGAGCGCGGCAATCAGCGCAATCGCGGCAATGTGGGGCACCAGGAAGTCGGTGTAGGCGACGCCGGTGCCTATTGGCGGGCCATCTTCCCAGCCGGTGAGGTGGTTGTACCCTGCCGCGGCCTGGAGGACGTGCCCATAGCCCATGTAGCTCGCCCAGGGCCCTGTCTGCCCGTAGAGGGGCATGGAGATCATGAGGAGGTCAGGACGGCCGACCTTCAGGCTCTCATGGTCCAGGCCGAACTTCGCCATGGTGCCCGGAGTGAACGACTCGGTCACGATGTCGCAGCTCGCAATCAAGCGCTTCACGAGCTCGGGCCCGCGCGGGTGTTTGAGGTTCACGGACATGCCGAGCTTGGAGCTATTGAAGTTCGCATAGTATCCGGAGCCGTCGACGTTCGGGATGTCGTTGACGAAAGGGCCAGCGCGTCGAAGTGATTCGGGGTACGTGGCCGATTCGACGCGAATGACTTCCGCGCCGTGGTCGGCAAGGTATTTTGACACCAGCGGGCCAACTCCCACCCAAGCGAGATCGGCCACGCGAAGGCCGGCGAACGGTTTGCTCAAGGCTGCTTCGGTCATCGCTAAATCACCATCCGGAGCTTGAGTCTGCGGAGCTCAGCCGCCTCGATACCGAGTATCCCGCCGAAGACCTGGTCGTTGTGTTCGCCTACATGGGGCGCACGCCCACGCTGCCTCCAGGGAGTTTCGCTGAGCTTGAACGGGGCGCCCGGGTAGATGAACGATTCGCCGAGGTCTTCATGGTGTACGCGAATCCAGAAATCCCGGGCCGCAAGTTGCTTGCTCTCGACGACTTCGCTCGGACTGAATACGGGCGCCCAACCGGAGCCGCGCCGCTGAGCTTCAGCGACGAGGTCTTCCTTCTTGCGAGACCCGCAGAAGGCGGAGAGCGTTTCCTCGACGTAGCCGCGGTGCTCCGGCGCCAACGGTACAAGGGCCGTGAGGCGCGCACGCCACTCCGTTGAATCGAGACCTCGCGCTTCGCCGGACTCCGCGAGCCAATCGACGATCGAATCTGCCTTCGGGCCAATCAGGCCACCTGACTGGAGGGCAGTGACCCAGCCGTCGGCCGTTTCGAACAGATACCTGCCGCTCATGACTCCGGAACTCTGGCGGCTCACGCCCGGACCGAAGGTGTTCACCTTCCGGATATCCCATGTAGGCCCGGCATGGTCCATTGGGCTGGTCATTGCTTCCTGCATGGAAACGTCAACGTGCTGGCCGATACCACCGTTCACGCCTCGAGCGTACAACGCGGTCATGGCGCCGACGGCGGCCTGGAAGTTCACCTGTGTGAACGCCTGGGGCACAGTCGTCCGGACGGGGCCGTGCTCGGCGTCTCCGTTCAGGTGCATGTGGCCGCCCATCGCGGAGCCGACGATGTCGGTCGCGGCCCACTTCGCGTACGGGCCT
>JANPDX010000175.1:0-1598 GCA_031431695.1 Dehalococcoidia bacterium | reverse complement strand
AAGGTCGGCGAGAATCTCCGCACCGGTTGTCTCATAGTGGGTGCGGGCATTCAACGGGTTGTCGAACTGCCCCAGGTAGTACGCTCCCATCTCGTGGGCCATCTTCCTGGCCACTTCTCGCGCGCTTTTGATCCCGGCCTGGCGCGGCACACGATGAATAGTGGCGCCGTAGGCCCGCAGTAGTTCCTCGATCTCCGGGTAAACGCTCTCGGGTACGCAGACATCCACCGGGTGTCCGAGCAGCCGCCCAAACAGCGCCAGCGCAACGCCCGTGTTTCCGGTCGAAGCCTCGACGATGCGCTGGCCCGGTTCCAGCTCCCCCGACCGTCGCGCCTCATCGAGGATTCGGAGCACGATCCGGTCCTTGGTGCTCCCCGTCGGGTTCTGCGCTTCCAGCTTCGCGAACAGCCGCACGGCCGGCTTCGGCGATAGTGTCCGCAACTCCACGAGCGGCGTGTTGCCAACCATTCCCGCCACCGACTCGAAGACCGTCATGCCGCCATTATGCCCGCTACTCCCAGGTCGGCGGGGCCGGGTAGTATTCCATCGCCTTCTGGGTCCCCATCGCAATTGTCGGACCCCAAATTCGCCCTACCAGGTGGAGGGCCATATCAATACCCGCCGAAACGCCAGACGAAGTGATGATCCTTCCGTTGTCCACGAAGCGGGTGTCATCGAGGACTTCGCAGTCTCCGCCGCGCTTGAGCAATTCAATCGCGCCCCAGTGGGTTGTCGCCCGCAATCCGGAAAGCAATCCCGCGCTTTGCAAGACCAGTGAGCCGGTACAAACCGAAGTGGTGAATTCGGACTGGCTGTCCATCCGCCTTACGAAGTCGACCATCGCCGGATTGTCCCGCTCTCGGCGCGTGCCCATGCCGCCCGGGATCAGGATGATGTCCGCGGCCGGGCAAGTCTCAAACGAGTGTTCCGCCACCACCTGCAGGCCTTTGGCGCACTTCACCAGGCCAGCTCGCTCCGCCACCGTGAACGCTGTCACTTCGCCCGGTGCCACTGCGGCGACCATGGTGAACACTTCCCACGGGCCGACGAAATCGAGCTCTTCAGCCCCCTCGAACAAAACGAAAGCGACAGTTTTCGGCACTTCTACACCTCTTCAATGATGGTGGTAGATGAGCTCACTGAATGGAAGAGCCAATGTCGCCCCGCCGGTCGACCAGGCTCATGACTTCTTGAAGAACAGCTGCAATTCCATCACGCCCTTGTCTTCCATGCTCACAACCTTCGTCGACTGCGGCTTGCTGATCGCGTAATCCGCGAACTGGATGCCGATCTGTCCGACCACGACCAGCACGCCGTTCTTCAGGGTCACTTCGGCGGGGACTTCCACGTTTTTCGTCACGCCGTGCAGTGTCAGGGTGCCGGTGAGCGTGACTTTCGCCGTCGTGCCACTCTCCACGGTTGCTGGCACATCGACCGCCCCGATCAGTTTGAACTCCGAGGTCGGGAATTTCGAGTACTCAATGGCCTGGTTCCGAAGCTGGCCGTCGCGCAGTGACTCCTGACTCTTGAGTGCCGTCATGTCGGCGGTAATCGTGCCCGTCGAGGCCTTGTTGCCAGCGATTGTCACTGTCCCGGTG
>JANPDX010000174.1:0-2294 GCA_031431695.1 Dehalococcoidia bacterium | reverse complement strand
CAGGATTTGAACAACCGTGCCTTGCGTGCGGGATACCGGGTGTTATGCGACCCAACCCTGCTGGTGACCCACTGGGGCGCCCGCACCTACTCGAACGCGAACGTCACAAAGCTTCTGCGCGGGTACTCGGTTGGCATCGGGGCGCTGGCGATGAAGGACATTCGTTGCGGCTCGCTGGCCGGGGCATATCCGTTGGTCCGCGAAGTCGGCGCCGAAGTGAGGGCCGTCGCTGAATGTGCGCTGCGACGAGGGCATGGGCCTATCGTTATCCGGTCGCCGTGGCTTGCCGTGGGGCTCTGGCGCGGCCTCGGACTCGGCATCGATCGACGGTCCGAAACTTTCAGAGCGAAGCAGGGGGAGATACGTTGAAACTGCCCGTACGCCATCCGGTCCACTGTCCCGCGGCGTTTCTCAGTGCACCTTCGAGTTGCTCGGAGTAACGCTTGAGGGCGGCATCGAGATCGTTGGAAAGCCCGTCGCCAGCGATTGGCGGCCCGAGCCGAACGAAAAAGGCGCCGCTCGCATCCCGCATCGTGAACACGGGAATGAGTGGAGCGCCGGTCCTCGCGGCCATCTGTGCCGGCCCGGCAGAGACGCGCAGGGCCCCGCCGAGCAGCGGCACGCTGGCGACGCTTTGCGAAGCGTCCGATACCGTGATCGACACAACCGCGTTTTCATGCAGGGCGCGTTGAAGCGCCCGCAGAGCACCGACGGCGGAGTCACCGGCGATCACTATGCGCGACCGGAGATAGCGATCTTCGATACGTTTCTTGACGGGATTGAGGAAGCGGACCCCGAACCGGGTATTTGAGTAACCATGTGTGGGCCTGCTGAGATGCACCAGCGGGAAGCCTGCCTCGCGGAGTGCAATCTTTACCACCAGGTCGCTCGATTCAAACCCGCTGACCCAGAGAATGGCGCCCCTGCCAGCCGCCAATGCGTCCTCCAGGTGGGTTCTTCCCTGGAGCTGAATAGCCGGGCGCCATCGCCACGTCCACTCGCGCAGCACCTGCACGTACTCTTCCAGGAATCGCGCCTCTTGGGAACTCAGGTAGTCACCGCGGGACAATCCGGCGCTGCGAGGGATCGCTTCGGGGAGGTAGGACTCCAGCCTCCGCGAATGGGGAAAGATACGCCGCGCCGTCGCGGCTGCGAATAAGCGGCAGGGGTACTTCCAATGGCGTTCCGGCAGGAACATTGCGACGGGGAGCAGCGCCACCAGCAAGACGAGTTGTCTTATATCAGAGGCGGAGAACCGGCGCTGAACGGCGGCCTCAGTCCCGGCCATGATTGGTCTCCGAACCAGGCAAGCCGAGTCGAGCTGCGAGTCCGATACGTTGGAGCTTGCCCGTGGGGCCCTTCGGAATGGAATCGAGGAACAGGATTCGGCGGGGCACCTTGAAGTCGGCGAGCTTGGCCGCGACGTGCTCGCGAAGGTGCTTCTCAAGGGTCTGCTGCCCGGGCCGGAGGACAACGGCCGCGCCGACTTCTTCGCCGAGGCGTTCATGGGGTATGGCGAATACGACGGCCTCGGCCACCGCCGAATGCCGGAGGAGGACGTCCTCGACCTCGGCGGGCGAGACCTTCTCCCCTCCCCGATTGATGAGTTCCTTCAGGCGACCGGTGAGAAAGAGGTATCCGTCTCCGTCCAGGTAACCCTCATCGCCGGTACGGAACCAGTCATCCGTGAACGATGCGAGGTTTGCTTCCGGGTTGTTTTCGTAGCCAGCGAACACGGTGTCCCCACGGACCGCCACCTCGCCGCGTTCGCCCACTTCGCACATGCCGCCGGCGCCCGCGAGGACCGTAACGCCCACCGTGCCGCCGAGTCCGACGGATCCCGGCTTCCGCGCGCCGGGGGGCAACGGGTTCGAACACATCTGGTGGGCGGCCTCCGTCATGCCATAGGCTTCGATCATCGGGGCGCCTGTCCCCCGCTCAATCGCTTCCATAACTGTCACCGGCAGGGATGCCGAAGACGACCGCACGAACCGCAGGCGCGCTCCGCGGAGCACCCCGGGGTTCCGAGCGGCGCGCTCCGCGACCAACTGGTGGATCGTGGGGACGGCACTGTACCAGGTCGGTTTGAACCGCTCGATTTGCCCGAAGAAGGCGAAGCCATCGAAACCGGCCATGCAGGCTACCGAACCACCGGCGCTGAGGGTCGATAGCAATACGCCTACCAGGCCGTGGATGTGGAACAACGGCATCACGTTGAGGCTGCGGTCGATATTCGTGAGTGCCAGCGTGCGGGCGATGTTCTGTGCCGAAGCGGTCAGGTTCGCGTGTGTCAG
>JANPDX010000173.1:0-2427 GCA_031431695.1 Dehalococcoidia bacterium | reverse complement strand
GATGGTCACCTGGTTGGTATCGGTGCCGAAGCCGCTGCCGGCCGCGCTAACGTCGTTGGCGACGATGAAATCGAGGCGTTTGGCGGGCAGTTTCGCCTTCGCGTATTCGGCGACGTTGCGGGTTTCGGCGGCGAAACCGACGCGGACGCCGCCCGTGGGCAATGTCGCGATAATGTCGGGGTTCTTTTCGAGGAGGACGCTGAGACCTTCCTCGGCCGTCTTCTTCATTTTGTGTTCGCTGGGATTGGCCGGGCGGTAGTCAGCGGGGGCGGCCGCCATGATGATCGCGTCGGAATCGGCCGTGGCCTGTTCGAGCGCGACAAGCATCTCGGCGACGGTGGTGACATCGACGCGGTGGACTCCGTAGGGGGTATCGAGTGCGACCGGACCGGTCACGAGGGTGACGAAGGCGCCACGGTCCCGAGCAGCTTCGGCGATGGCGAAACCCATCTTGCCGGTCGAACGGTTGCCGACGAAGCGGACCGGGTCGAGCGGTTCCTGCGTGCCGCCGGCGCTGACGACGATGCGTCGCCCGGCGAAATCACCGCCACGTTGGCCGAGCAGGGCACGCAAAGCGCCGATTACGTCGGAGGTCTCAGCCAGGCGGCCGAGACCCACCCGGCCACTTGCGAGCCGGCCAGACATCGGCCCGACGACATCGACACCTCGATTGCGCAGGGCGACGACGTTCTCCTGGGTTGCCGGATGTTCCCACATCTGGTTGTCCATGGCGGGAGCGACGAGGATCGGTGCGGTCGTCGCCAGGGCGGTGAGGGTAACCATGTCGGGCGTCATTCCGTGGGCAAGGTTGGCGAGGCAATCCGCTGTGGCCGGGGCGATGACCAGAGCATCGGCGCGGCGTGCGACCTCGACGTGAGCCTCGGCCTCCTCGGCGCTGAACATGTCGACGACGACGGGCCGGCCGGTGATCGATTGGAATGTCAGGGGCGTGATGAACTTCGTCGCGGCTGGCGTCATCACCACCTCGACCACGGCGCCGGATTGGTGGAGCTTGCTGGCGATATCGGCGGCCTTGTAGGAGGCAATCGACCCGGTGACGCCGAGGACGATGTGCTTGCCGGAGAGTGGCTGGACCTGGGGTTCGGTGTCCATTTCGCAGCCTACTCCGCGTTCATTTCGTAGATGAGCCGCAACCCGGTGAGTGTGAGGTCACCGTTGATGACGTCGATGCAGTCGGTTTCTTTTGCGATGAGGGTGGCGAGGCCGCCCGTCGCGATGACCTTCGGGTTGCCGTTGAGTTCGGACTTGAAGCGGCGGACGAGCCCTTCCACCAACCCCACATAGCCGAAGAGAATGCCCGACTGCATCGCGTGGATGGTGTTCTTGCCGATGGCCACCGGCGGGCGTTCGAGCTGGACGCGGTAGAGCATGGCGGCGCGGCTGAAGAGCGCCTCGCTGGCGATGCCGATACCGGGAGCGATGGCGCCGCCGAGGTAGTCGCCCTGTTCGTTGACGGCATCAAAGACCGTGGCGGTGCCGAAGTCCACGACAATCACGGGCGGGCCATAAAGCTTGATCGCCGCGACGGCATCAATGATGCGGTCCGCGCCGAGCTGCTTGGGGTTGTCGTAGAGGATTCGGACACCCGTCCGCAACCCGTGACCGACGACCATCGCATGGAGCCGGAAGTACTTCTCGCATACCTGCTCAAAAGTTGGGATGAGCGGTGGCACGTCGCATCCAATGATGCAGGCATGGATTTCGGAGGGATTGATGCCTGCCGTATTGAGCAGGTTCATCAGCAGGACGCCGTATTCGTCGGGCAGCTTTTCTTGTTCGACGCCGATGCGCCATGTGTGGGCGACGTCTTCGCCTTCGAACAACCCGATGTGAATAGAGGTGTTGCCGATGTCGAGCGCGAGCAACATGCGCGGTACCGTCCCCGGCTTCGGGCCATTCAGTCTGGTCCCGGTGCCGCGAGTAGCGTACAGGGGCGAGTCAAGCTTCGGGAAGTGCGAACCGAGAAAAGCAGAGAGCGGGCCTTCAGGGCCGGTCATCCGAACGCAGGGACGTTCAGGAGCGGCGTTCGCGGATGCGGAGGCCCATCGGCGTGGGCGGCGGCGGCACGGGCGCATCCTGCCATGATTCCGAGGGTGGCCTCCTGAAGGCATGCCGCAATGCCGAGGCCATGCGCTGGAGCAGTTCGGCGAGGCCAAGCGCGGACGATTTGGCCATGCCGCGAACCCTCTGGACGCCGTTCATGCGGCGGCCTCTTGTGTTTGTCATCTTCTGGTAGGCATAGAGCAACGTGCGGCGTTGCTGTTCGTGGGGGTTGACTTCCCGTTCGAGCACTTTCAGGGCCAGGTCCTGTTCGAGGGAGCGGCCATCCTGCTCCAACAACCAACGGTCGCGAGCCGAATCCGGCAACTTCAACAGGGTTGCATCTATCTGATTGAACGTCTTGCT
>JANPDX010000172.1:0-9928 GCA_031431695.1 Dehalococcoidia bacterium | reverse complement strand
GACGGCCTCGCGGGCGTGTTGGCGCGGATGTAGTTAGTCGGGGTGGTGGGTGCGGGGGCTGGGGGTGGGCCCGGCACGGTAGTTAGCCGACGGGCACCTGGGCGAAGGCTTCGTCGATCAACAGGTGCACTTCTTCGTCGGCGATGGCGATGACGCGGCCGTCGTCGTAAAGGCGCATCACCTCGTCGAGGGCGCGCACCAGGCGGGGGTCGCGCTTATCCAGGCCGGCGGCTTCGGCCGGGCGGTGGGTTTGCATCCACATCAGCAGTCCGGCGGCGCCGCTCTTGTCGGTGATAGCCACCCCCAGCGGCCGGTTGAGCAGCCGGGTCGTATCGAACGGGTTGTAGATTTCTTCGTCCTTGATCATCCCGTCGGCGTGAATGCCCGCGCGCGTCACGTTGAAGTTCGAACCAACGAAGGGCAGTCGCTGATCCACGATTTCGCCGATCTCGCGGTAGTAGTCGGCGATTTCCGAGATGACCGTGGTGTCGATGCCGTGGGATTCGCCGGTGAGGCCGATGAGCCAGAAGACGAGCGCTTCGATGGGCGTGTTGCCGCTGCGTTCGCCGATGCCGAGCAGGGTACCGTTGTTCGAACTGGCGCCGTAGAGCCAGGCCGAGACGGCGTTCGGGATGATGGCGTTAAGGTCGTTCTGGCCGTGGAATTCGAGCGCTTCGCTTGGCACGCCCCCTTCGGTCTTGAGCAGGTGAGTGAGGCGAGGGATGCCGCGCGGGAGGGCGACGTGCGGGTCGCTCACGCCGACTCCCATGGTGTCGGGGTAGCGCACCTTGATTTGCACACCCGCTTGCTGGCCGCGTTCCATCAGTGCCCGCACGAACGGCAGGACGACGTTGTAGAAGTCGGCGCGGGTGCTGTCTTCGATGTGGCAGCGGGGAAGCACGCCATCGGCAAGCGCCGCATCGACGACTTCGAGGTAGCTGGCAATGACCGCTTCGCGGGTGGAGTTGAGCTTCTTGAAGATGTGGTAGTCGGAGATGGAGGTGAGGATGCCGGTCTCCTTGAGCCCCGCCGAGCGGACGAGCTGGTAGTCGGCGAGTGTGCCTCTTATCCAGCCGGTGATTTCCGGGAAGCGGTAGCCAAGTTCCTGGCAGCGTTCGACGGCTTCGCGGTCCTTCTTTGTATACAGAAAGAACTCGGATTGGCGAATCATTCCCTTCGTCCCACCCAGGCGTTGCAAGAGCGAATAGAGATGCACTACCTGGTCGACCGAATACGGCGCGCGGCTCTGCTGGCCGTCGCGGAAGGTGGTGTCGGTGATCCAGATGTCGTGGTCGGGATCGAGCGGCACAGGTTCGCGTTCGAACTGGACCATCGGCGGGAGGGTATAGGGAAACTGGTCGCGGAAGAGGTCGGGGCCAGTGGGCGAAGTGTGGGCCTCGGGGTTTGCGTAGGTGAGCCAGTTTGCGGGCATGCGGCGGTTCCTCACGAGCATGGTTTATGCTTTGTATACAATCGCACATGAAACAAGGACTGTCTTGCGGAAAGTTTCGATAGCTGGGGTTCGAGATATAGGCGGGGCCCGCAGCCGCTGATAGGCATACTGCTCTCCCATTGGGCTTGGAGCGGGCGAAATAGTGCAGCCACCGGCGATGCAGCGGCGGAGTAAGGTTGATGGAGCGGGAGGTTGCTTTGGGTGGTGATTGGGGCAAGTTCAACACGCTTTACACGAACGACGAGTACGTGGAGGCGCAGCGCAAGGAATTGCGTCGCTTTGGTGGGCGGATGGACCGCCGTGAGTACGTCGCGTTTGCGGTGGTTGCCGGGTTCGTGCTGTTTTTCGTCGGCAACGTGGCATGGCGATGGCTGACCTAGGCGGAGCAACGAAGTGAAAGAGCCAGGACTGATCGAAAAAGCACTGTTCGACGAAATCGCTGCCGCGGAACTGGCCGACCGAAAACGGGGCCCAAAGGCATCCTTCCGGCGCTTCGAAGCATGGATCATCGGCGGTATCGCGCTCGGGTGGGTGGGATACATCGTTTGGACTTGGCTTGGGTAGCGGCGATGTCCCGCCGCGGATAGGCTTCGAGGCGTGAAGAAACCGCGAATTGTTGTAACCATGGGTGACCCTTCGGGCGTGGGCCCGGAGGTGGTCGCGAAAGCGCTGGCTCTGCCGGCTGTGCGCGAACTCGCCGATACTTCGGTGATCGGCTCGACGGCCGTGCTATTTGAGACCTGGCAGCGGCTGGGGCTCGACGCAGCGCCACCGCCAACGATAGAACTGAGCGGCGTGCCCGGTGGGCCGTTCCCGGTGGGCGAACTTTCGGTCGATTCGGCGCGCGCCGCACACGCCTGGGTCGAACGCGCGGCGCGGATGTGCCTGGCGGGCGAAGTCGATGCGATGGTCACCGCGCCGATTAACAAGGAAGCGTTCCAGCTCGCGGGCATCACCGATACAGGGCACCAGGAGGTGCTTCAGCGATTGAGCGGCGCCGGACATGTCATCACGATGCTGGTCTCCGGGCAGCTGCGTTGCATGCACCTGAGCACGCACAAGTCACTCGCCGAGGCGTGCAAGTATGTGACTCGCGCGAACGTTCTGCGGGCCATCGAAATGACGCACGAGCACTTCGTGCGGTGGGGGTTCGAACGGCCGCGAATCGCGGTGGCGGCACTCAACCCGCACGCGAGCGACAACGGACTCATCGGGCGCGAAGAGTTGGACGAAATAGCACCGGCGGTCGCGGATTCTCAGGCGAAGGGCATCGACGCCAGTGGGCCGCACCCGGCGGATTCAGTGTTCAACGCGGCCATCGCGGGCAAGTACGACGTGGTGGTGGTGATGTACCACGACCAGGGCCACATCGCGATCAAGGTCCACGGCTTCGAGCAGAGCATCAGCGTGAACCTTGGCCTGCCGTTCGTTCGCACGTCAGTCGACCACGGCACTGCGTTCGACATCGCCGGGAAGGGCATCGCGGACGAGACGAGCATGGTCGAGGCGATCAAGCTTGCCGTTGGCCTGGCGACGGGCACGGGATTGGGGTAGGAGGTCTGTTGATGGGAGGACTTGGGAACGGTGACGGCCGAACTCCGTTTGACCACGCTGAGTTCGGAGACGCGAACGTGGTTGGTGCACTGGAAGGCGAACGTCGGCGAGCCATCGGATACCGGGGAAAGGTCGAGTCGGCGATGTTCGTGGTGGGAGCGGGCATGGGGCTGGTAGTGGCGGTCGCGCTGGTACTGGCACTTGTGCGAGCGGTCTTGTAAACGGGTACCCTATATGGTACCCTACATATCAGGAGGGGGTGCTCGCAATGGAAATGAAGAAAACCAGCGTGTATTTGAGCGAAGAAGGTCGCGAACGCCTCGCGAGAATCGCCGAACAGAAGGGCGAATCGCAGGCCTGGGTTATTCGGGAGGCTCTCATGGCGTATGACGCCAGTTCACCGCAGCCGGACCGGGACTTCGCCATCCTGGAGATGAAAGTCGAGCCGGGTTATCCGGGGATTCCTCGATTCGAGGACCCCCAGGAGTTCCAGGACTGGCTGGACAACGAAGGCCTGAAAGGTTTCGGGGCCGACAGCGTGGATTATGAGCCGGCCCGCGGATGACCCTAATCGTCGATACCGGCTCCATCCTCAAGCTCATCGAGGAGCCGAGTGATGTCAGCCGAGCAATTGCCGCCACGCTGAGATCTGAACGTTCCCGCCCCGTTCTCCCTCAGACAGTGGCAGCAGAACTCGACTACATGCTGAATTCGCGAGGGGGCCCGGCCGCCGGCAGGCGCTTTCTCCAGGACCTCGCTGCGGATCGCTTCGAAGTACCCTGCCTAAATGCCACCGACTTCCAAGCCATCGCTAAACTCAACGAGCGCTACCGAGACTTAAAAGTCGGGCTCGTGGACTTGTCAGTAGTGGTGATGGCGGCGCGCTACAAGACTCTGCGTTTACTGACGGTGGACCAGCGCCATTTCCGGCTGTTGCGTCCACTCCAGGGAGGCACGTTCACACTACTGCCGTTCGACGAGGACACCGCCTGAAAGCTGCTACACTCCCGGGAATGCGCACGACGATTGTGCCCACGGTGAGAACAACCCCGCGTCAATCACGCGGGGCGGCCATTTAGCGCGAACCCTTCCCCTTTTTCCGTTCACCGCCTCTCGATACCCTTGTTTCAGGAAAGGTTCTTTGCGCCATGCCGACCGATCGCGTCCAGCTCTACGACACCACCCTCCGTGATGGCTCACAAATGGAGGGTATTTCGCTTTCGGTCGAAGACAAGATTCGGATTACGAGGAAGCTCGATGAACTCGGCATCGAGTGGATCGAGGGTGGCTTTCCCGGTTCGAACCCGAAGGACGCGGAGTACTTCCGGCGCCTGAAGACGACCACGTTGAAGAACGCGAAGGTGAGCGCATTCGGCGGCACACGGAAGCCGAACCTCACCTGCGAAACGGATGCCAACATCCAGAGCATGGTCGCCGCCGAAACCCCCGGCATCACGCTCGTCGGGAAGGCGAGCATGTACCAGGTGCGGGAAATCCTTGAGACCAGCGCCGAGGAAAACCTGGCGATGATTGCGGACACGATTTCTTACTTCAAGAAGCTCGGGAAGACCGTCTTCTTCGATGCCGAGCACTTCTTCGACGGCTTCATTGACGACCCGGACTACTCGCTCCAGTGCCTGGCGACGGCCGCCCGCGCTGGGGCCGAAGCACTCGTGCTTTGCGATACCAACGGTGGCATGACCACGCGGGCGATGCTCAACGCGATTGCGGCGGTGCAGGATCGTGTCCGGGACGTTCGCCTCGGTATCCACAACCACAACGACGCCGGGCTTGCCGTGGCAAACTCGCTGGCCGCGGTCGAAGCCGGGGTGTGGCAGGTGCAGGGCTGCGTAAACGGCTATGGCGAACGCTGTGGCAACGCCGACATCCTGACTATCGTCGCGAACCTGAAGCTCAAAATGGGCCTGAACGTGATCGAGGATGAGCAACTTGCACGGCTGACCGAGGTTTCGAACTACGTGTCCGAGCTGGCGAACATGGTGCCAAACCCAGGCGCGCCCTATGTCGGCGCCTCCGCGTTCGCGCACAAGGCGGGGTACCACGTCGCCGGCATGATGAAAGACGACCGCGCCTACCAGCACATCGCTCCGGGCCTCGTCGGCAACGCTTCGCGCGTGCTTGTGAGTGAACTCTCGGGCCAGCGGAACCTCCTGATGAAGCTCGAGGAACTCGGCATCGACTATCCGTTCACGCAGGACGAAATCAAGCGGCTGCTCGAGGCTGTCAAAGCGAAGGAAAGCCAGGGTTACCAGTACGAAGGGGCCGAGGCGAGCTTCGAACTTCTCGTCCGCCGTTCGCTTCCGAACTACCGGGCGCCGTGGGATCTTGAGGACTTCGTCATCGTCGAGCGTCGCCGCCGCGGGCGTGACGAATCGCAGAACGAGATGCTGGCCGAGGCGATGGTTAAGGTTATCGTTGATGGAGAACTGCATCACACTGCGAACGAAGGCAACGGCCCGGTCAACGCGCTCGACGGCGCCGTCCGCAAGGCGCTCGTTCAAGCCTACCCACAGATCGAGCATGTGAAGCTCGTCGATTACAAGGTCCGGATCCTCGATAGCCAGGCCGCAACGGGCGCGCGCACACGTGTGCTCATCGAGAGCACGGACGGCAATCGCTACTGGACGACGGTCGGTTCATCGACGGACATCATCGAGGCGAGTTGGCTGGCGTTGAGCGACGCGCTGGAGTTCGCGCTGGTTGTTGCGGGAACGGACGTTCCTGGCTAGCGCGGCCTCCCAATTGGGTTCCTTCGTTGCTGTCGGCACAAGTTGAGGCAGCTAATACTCATTGAAGAAAGTAAGCGGCTGTTGGCGGCGGTCCGGCCCTCTCCCCCCGGGTAGGGATTCTCCTCTCCCGACTCCTGCGTCGCGGGCGAGGGGGAGCTGCGAACGTCTTCTTGAAAGAATGAATTACCGTGAACTTATCGAAGGGAGTACTCGCGCATTTCACATTGCCCGCCCGGTGCGGCCCGCCCTCCGGCGCGGTAGGCTAAGCGCGTGATTGTCGTGCTTTTTGGAGCGAACGAACTGGCCATGCGGCGGCGGCTTCAGGAGTTGAAAGACGAAGCCGATGGCGGGAGCGGGATGCTCGTCACGAACCTGACTTCCGTGGACGGGCGAGATGCGAAGCCAAACGATGTGCTCGCGCCATGCATGTCGCCGCCGTTTCTCGCGCCCCGGCGATTGGTGGTCGTGGAAAACCTCCTGGAGCGCTTCGAAGCGCGCGGCGGGCAACGGGCGGGCCGTGCGCTTGGCCCCTGGGAAGAAGTAGTCGGTACGCTCGGCAAGGGAATCCCGCCAACAACCACACTCGTGTTCTTCGGGCAGCCGTTCCTCGCTGAAGGGCGCTCGCGAAGTGTTTCGAAAACGAACCCGCTTGTGGCCGCGCTCGCAAAGTTGCCCGGTGTGAGCATCGAGGAGCACCCGGCTCTCGAGAAAGAGGTGCTCACGCGCTACATAACTGAAGAGGCGGCACTTCGCGGTATCCGCTTTAAGCGCGGCGGCGGCCAGTTCGAAAGCTACGAAGAGCGCCCACCTGAAAGCGACCCGGTACTCCTCCTCGCGAACCTCCTCCAGGGCGATACGCTCAGCATCGCCAACGAGTTGGACAAGCTGGCACTGTATTCGCGCGATGTGGGCGGCGAGATAACCGTCGCCGACGTGAATCGCGTTTCGCACGGGGACCGCGACGCAAAGTCTTGGGATCTGACCGATGCCATCATCAACGGCAACCTCGCGGGAGCCCTGGGAGCGCTGAAGATCCTCAAGGAAGCGGGCGAGAACCTGCAGGGAATCCTCGGGTTGATCACGGCTCGCTACCGGTCGCTGGCGCCTGTGGCGGAACTTGTCGCCGCTGGACTTTCGAAAGACGCCATCGCCGCCGAGTTGAAGCGCCCGAACAACTACCCGCTGCAAAAGGACCTGGAAGCGGGCAGAAGGTTGAGTGCCGCCGTCGTAAAGGCGGCCTATGGCTACCTCGTCGAAGCGGACCGGACCAACAAGCTCGGCGAGATGGATGAAGACATCAGTATCGATGTCTTGCTGATGAAGCTGTGTGCACTGGCCGGGCCGGTGGGATCCGGCGCCCGCCGGTAAACGGAATTGACCCTCGATGCGACCGGTATTGAACTTCAGGATGCCCGGTAGGACTGCAGGCCCTCGTTGAAAATCAGCGGAGGTGGGCCAAAATAGCGGCTGTGCGTGCGCTTCAGCATTTCGATGCTTTCGGCCATGAACAGAACAACTTCCTCGCGAGGAGATTTTCCGCGTTCGCGAATGCCGAGCAGTGCGAATGCTTCGGCCTCAACAGCGAACTCCGTCCACAGCACCTCACGGGTGTCGTGGTTGTACTCTATGAGGAAGTACTTAAATTTGTTCATCCGTCTGTAAGTATAGCGCGCCATTTTCGCGTTTGAGCGTTAAACGACTGCGACAACTGGCCCAACTCGCGAATCAACGGCAAGTTTGCTGACAACGCGTCCAAGATCACGGGCAGCGGTTCCCGCCCCCCCTGCCAGGCGCCTCTTCCCCTGGTTGCATCGCATCGAAGTCGCCGAGGCGTTCTCCCAGAGACTCGAGCATCCGCTCCAGTTCCCGGCCCGTTTCGCTGAGGGCGTTGAGCCTGACCAAAAGCTCGGGGTCTCCGGCGCCATATTTTAGTTCCGTCCCATATCGGCCGGCTGCCTGCTCCGAAATGTTAGCCCACTGGCTCTGGAGTTGAGTGCGAATTTGTATCTCGACATGGCGGCCAGCCCTGGTGGGCGCAATGATATGAATCGCCCGGCATCCATTCTGGGGAGTTTCCCGGTAGTCAGTCACACGGCAGCCGAGGAAGGCGTCACCGAGCATTCCCGCCGCCAATTCCTGAGCGTGGAGCGATGGGACGGTGAACCGCAAACCGGCGATGTCCTGCATGACCGAAAGCCGAGTTCTCGTTCGCCGGAGTTTCGCCACGACGCTTTCAAGCGTCTTGAAGCGCGAACTCGGCGGGTCAGCAAAGTCGATGGCGTTTGATGCCTGAGTGATTGCCTCCCGCATGGCGTGCGTAAAACTCAGCCGATACGCCTCGTATCCAGCGGCGTCCTCCGTAGCTATAACTTCGCCTTTTCGCAGCCGTTCGCCAAGCCGGTCGAGCGCCGACTTCGAGAAATTCACCTACTCCGGCCTCTGCCAGATCGGGTTGTGACACGCCACTCGATGCGTCGCCCCTTCCGGTTGCATCAGCGGGGGCGCCGGTTCGTTCCGGCAAACGTTCATCACCTTGGAGCAGCGCGGGATGTACGGGCATCGCTCGGCGACGGTCGTCATCTCAGGAGGATGGCCGGGAATCTGGCGAAGTTGGTCGTGAGCCCCATCGACACGCGGTAAGGTGCCCAGCAGCGCGTGGGTATAGGGGTGCAGCGGACTCTTGAGCATCTCCATGACGCCGCCCGATTCGACCACGCGGCCGGCATACATCACCGCTACTTCGTCGGCCATTTGTGCAACGACGCCGAAATCGTGGGTGATCAGCAGTATGGCCGTACCTCGCTCCTTCCGAAGTTGGTCGAGTTGGTGAAGGATCTGGGCCTGGATTGTCACATCGAGTGCGCTTGTCGGTTCGTCCGCGATGATCACATCGGGATTGAGCGCGGTGGCTATCCCAATCATCACCCGCTGGCACATCCCCCCGGAGAGTTGAAAGGGATACGACTTCGCAACGCGCTCCGGGTCCGAGAGGCCGACGTCCCGAAGGACGTCCACGGCTCGGCCGCGCGCCTCCTTTTTGGTGAGGGGAAGGTGGCTGGTCAGCATCTCGGCAACCTGGCTGCCGATATCCAGTACGGGGTTCAGGCCCGCCACGGGGTCCTGGAAGATCATCGCGATCCGGCGGCCGCGAATCGGCCGCAACTGGTGGTCGTTCATCGCCAACAGGTCGTTGCCTTCGAACCAAACGCTGCCGCTCACGACTTCGGCCGCTCCTGGAAGGAGCCGCAGGATCGACATGCCCGCCGTCGTCTTGCCACAACCACTTTCGCCGACCAGCGTGAGAATCTGGCCGCGGTGAAGGTCGAAGCTCACCTGGTCGGTCGCATACGCGATAGATTCGCGTGTGCGATATCGCACCGTGAGGTCTCGCACGCTGATGATCGGTTCGTTCATGCAGTGAAAACCAGACGGGGCCTTTGCAGGCCCCGAAAAGTGAAATGTCCCGCCTCAGCGGATGTTACTCGCTCGGACGGATCGACGAGATAAAGCGACCCTGGATTTCCACGTTGTCCGGCGTTGTGTAGATGGGCTGCATGGTGCTGTTGGCGGGCTGCAACCGAATACGGTTTCCTTCGTGGTAGATGCGTTTGAGGGTGACTTCGCCGCGATCCTTGAGCCAGACCGCAACCTTTTCGCCGTCGTTGGCCGAACGAGCGGGTTCAAGGAACACGATGTCGCCGTCGTCGATCAGGTCCTCGATCATCGAGGTGCCTTTGACGCGGAGTGCGAACACGTTGGTCTTGCCGCGCACCATGTCTTCGGTCACGGCCACGGTGTCTTCGGATTCCGTGCCCCAGCGCTCGGCGGAAGGCACGGGGATTGGCTGCCCGGCCGCGATCGTGCCAAGGACCGGGATTTCAACGATCCGGGCGCGCCGCCCACCGCGTGAGCCGAGCACTTCGATGCCACGCGAAACTTCGCGGTCACGCCGAATCAAGCCCTTCTCTTCGAGCTTTCGCAGGTTGTAGTCCACAACGGAGGTGCTGCTAATCCCGCAGCCGTCCTGGATGTCGCGGATACTCGGGGGATAATCCTTGTCCTCGATGAAGGAGCGAAGGAATTCCACGATCTGCTCTTGCTTTGGGGAGAGTTCTTTCATAACGGCCAGCCTCTCGAACGCATGTTCTTCATGCGAACTTTAGCAACGGCC
>JANPDX010000171.1:0-11656 GCA_031431695.1 Dehalococcoidia bacterium | reverse complement strand
GAACTGCTCTGGCGAACGAACACCCAGTCGTTCTGGCCGATGTTCAAGTTGTGGAGCGGGGATTCGCTGCTGGGCTACTGCATCAGCCGGCACGGGCGATACCAAGAGTGGCTGGAAGGCGCCGCACGCGACCCACGGTTTGCGCACATTCATTGGGTACGCCTGGCCGGCGCGAAGCAGGCGAGGCGGTGGCTGGAAGGGCCTACCTGGTGAGCGCCTTCCGCCGACGCGTCAACTCACGAATCGAGTTCCGCTGCGATATCGAGCTTGTGACCGGAGAACAGTGTGACCGTGCCGTCCGGCTCGGCGATTGTCTGGAGATATTCCCGAGGCAGTTTCTTGAGGAAGTTTTTAGCGCAGGCGACGCAGATGCCGTGCGAAACGCTGCCGCCGCCGTCAGAGACGACGGTGGTACACCAGGCGCAAACGACAGAGACTTCTTCGGGCATGAAGCGAACTTAGCATCGTTGTCCGGGGAATTCCGGTAGGTTTGGAGAGGGTTCACCGGTTCGACCCTGAATTGCCACTTAAGACAGCCACGCGGGCCTGTCACAACGTTCGTTCCGACGTGGGAACCTTCCCGCCTGGGAGTGTTCCCACGGTTGATCCAAAATGGGACGTTCAAATGCTCCCAATCGGGAAAGACCCTGATACACAGCCGCCTGTCCGGCGGCGATGCTGCTGATATGAACGAAGACTTTCCGATCCTGGCCTCCGTGGCGGCGAACCCGACGCACTCCTACGCATTGCTCGATCACCTGCGGTCGCTGGGGTTGCCAGCAACCCGAAGCACCCTCTACCGGCGGGTAGAGGCGCTCATCGCCCAGGGCTGGCTGACGGGCGACGATGTTCGCGGAGAAAGCGGCCATTTGCGGCGAGCATTGAGCCTCACTCCGGCCGGGCGCGAGCGTGTCGAACACGAGGCAGTCGCGGCGCTGCGCGGTGAGCCGCTGGAAAGCCCTGTGTTTTCGTTGGCGGTGGCCGTTGCGAGCGCGGGCGACCTGGCCGGGGTGCTGCGGCCGCGGATGGCGGTGGCGGCGCGCCGTTTGACCGACGAAGAACGAGCGCTGACCGGCGAGGCAAGCGTCGCATCGTCCGAGGCGGCGAGGACACGGCGAATCGCGCATCTTCAGGCGGATATCAGCTGGCTCCAGGGATTGATGGGGAGGCGGACCGTGCCGCGGGGTGGAGCCGGTTCGGATCCGGAGCGCAGGGCGGGGTAACGGGCTGGCCCACATCACTGCGGGTCCTCTGATTGGTTTGGTTTTGCTTAAGCGGCGGCCGTGCCGGCTGGCTCCAGGGATTGATGGGGAGGCGAACGGTGCCGAGGGGTGATACTACTCCGAACCGGGCCGCGCTAAGGTCGGGTTGACAACTGTGAGACCGCCGATTGGCGGGAAGGTCCGGTCGAGCGTCCAGACCTCGTCCATTCGGTGTTGCACACACACCGTCGCGATTTGAAGGTCGAAGATCTGTGCGCCGGCGGGTCGGAGTTCACCGGCAAGCTGGAGCAGCCTGGAGAGATATCCGGAGCGCGGGACCATGACAGGAAACAGGCGAGTCGCACGGCGCAGGAACAGTTGGACCTCGTCCAGGTCTGCTCCAATGCCACGGAGCTCGGTTGTCACCCTCCAGAATTCGCCAATGCAGAAGAGTGGAAGATGAGCTGATGAGCCCTGGAGAACCGCGGCTTCGAGGGCGCTAGAAATCTTTTCGCCGTCTCGATCGTCTCGAAAGATTGCGACCAGGACGTTGGTGTCGAGAGCGATGCGAGTCAGGCCTGGGCCTTCCTTGCCGCTTCTTCTCCGGCTCTCTCGAGAGAGTCCAGAATCTTCCAGATGCGAGGCTCGTAGAGGTCCGCGCGCGAGATATCGCTGCCCGGCGTCCCCCATTCATGAAGGCGCGCCTGACGGTCACTAAGGGCAACTCGATTGCGCAGACCTTCTTCGATCAACGTGCGCAATGTCGTGCCTTCATCGACCGCAGCGCGTTTCGCGGCCTTCAGGAGGGCATCATCGATCTCTACGGTGGTCTTCATGGGCCCATATTACCATAAACCTGTAAACCCATACTTGATTTCGAGCTTACCCCCGTGGCAGTCCCAGACCTCGCATGGCGATGATGTTGCGCTGGATTTCGCTGGTGCCGCCGCCGATTGGACTGGTGGTGCTGTGCATGTAGAAGCGCGCGAACTTTCCCCCGGCCGCGGCGGCGTTTTCGCGGTCGGTGAGCTGGCTGTGCATGCCGCTGAGGTGCATGGCGGTTGAGGCGAGGCGCACATCGAGTTCGCTGGAATAGAGCTTGGCGATGGACGACTCCTTGTTGGGGATTTCGCCCCGCTCCTGCATGGAGATGATGCGGTAGCAAACCAATGCTTCGACCTGGGCTTCGATGGTGCGGTCGGCGAGTTCATTGCGCAGGGTGGAGCGTGTAGCCACCGTGTGGCTACCGAGTTCGGATTCCTTCGCGAACTTCACCAGGTCCTTCACGATAAGCTGGTGAGCGACGCTGGTGGCGATGCCGCTGCGTTCAAAATCGAGCGTCGTTGTGGCCAGGTACCAGCCGCGGTTTTCTTCGCCGAGGAGGCTCGTGGCAGGAATGCGGACGTCTTCGAAATAGACTTCGTTGAATTCATGGCTGTCGAGCATGTTCAACAAAGGCCGAACCGTGATGCCAGGCGTCTTCATATCCACGAGGAAGTAGCTAATGCCGCGGTGCTTTGGCGCATCGGGGTTGGTGCGGGCGATGAGGATGCCCATGTGCGCGTGTTGCGCCCCGGAGGTCCAGATCTTCTGGCCGTTGACCACGTAATCATCGCCGTCACGGATGGCGCGGGTTTGGAGCGAGGCGAGGTCGGATCCGGCGCCGGGTTCGCTGAAGAGCTGACACCAGACGTGCTCGCCCGAGATGATCTTCGGGAGGTAATCGGCTTTCTGCTCTTCGCTGCCGTAGACCATCATCGTGGGGCCGGCCCAGCCGTGTCCGATGCCGCCGGAGCGCGGGGCGCGGCGCCAGGCGAACTCTTCGCTGAGGATGAATTGCTCTTTCACGCTGAGCCCGCCGCCGCCGTGCTCCTTCGGCCAGGCGGGTGCGCCCCATCCACGTTCGTTCAGTTTGGCGGTCCAGCCGCGCATGAACTGCATGAAGCCGGTCTGCGCGCGCCCGGCGCCGTTGAAGAGGCCCCACTCGGTTGGGCGTTGGCCGTATTCCGGCGGGTAGTTGGTATCGAGGAATGAACTGACGGTTGAGCGAAATGCGGCTTCGCTCGGGCTGTCCCTGAATTCCATGGATGAACCTCCGGGTCCGATTCCGGATTGTGGATTTCGGACCGGGGATTGTCCATCGTCGTAGGCCCAGGTTGTAGCGCTCCCTGCCAGTCGCGCCTTGTTTTTGGTTCGGGCTCGGGTTCGGCTTAGGGCAGCCGCTTCCAATAGAAGGTGGTGGCACAGAACGTGCGGTCGGGGTTGAGGGCGTAGTCGGGAATGGTGCCGGCGGCCTGCCAGCCGAGGTGCTGGTAGAGCCGGGCAGCTCCCGGGGTGGCCGTGTCCAGCGTGAGCAGCGTCTTGCCGACCGAGGCGGCTTCACGTTCAGCGGCAAGCATCAGGGCTTCGGCGATGCCACGGCGGCGCGCACGGCGGTGGACAAGGAGTTTCGCCACTTCGGCGCGGTGTGGTTGATTTTCGGTCATCGCGAGAATGAGTTGCACGGTGCCCTGAATGCCGGAGCCGTCACGGGCGATGAATAGCGCCCGGTCTCCACGGGCGACATCCGAAGCGACCTTTTGCCAGAAGGCTTCCGCGCGCTGCATTGATAGCGGCGAGAGAAAGCTGACCGAGGCGCCGCCTTCGACACAATCGCGGAGGACTTCGCAGAGTTCGGGCATGGCGCGGTGCGCCTCCGGGCCATCGAGTTGTTCAATCTGGATTGGATGAGCGGTCATGCGGGCTCCTGGACGACGAGGTATTCGGTGGGTCCGGACTCGGGGACTTCGAACCGCGTCGGCCGGTCGATGACGGCGAAGATGCAATCGCCGGGGGAAAGGATTGTGGCCTGCCCGCCGATCGTGAAGGTGAACGAGCCCGAGAGAACGTAAACGTGCTGTCGTATTGGCCGGACAGGGACAAGGGCGTACTCGATAGCGGTGCCGGCCGGGAGGCGGAGACGGGCGATCTCGACCTTCGATTGTGGTGTAGCCGGGCCGGCGAGTGTGCGCTTAAGGCCCGTCGCAGGATCGCGCCAGGTTGGTTGGGCGTCGGCGGGGTAGTACGTGGAATCGGCCGCTTCAACGGAGAGCATCAGCGTGGAGAGGGTGACTCCGAGCCCGGCACACAGTCTTCCGAGGAGGCCGGCGGTGGGCGAGGAGACCCCGGCCTCGACTTTGCCGATCATTGCCTTGCTCACGCCCGAACGTGTGGCGAGGTCCGCCATCGAGAGACCGAGGGCTTCGCGGCGAGTTTTCAGATTGGCGGCGATGCGTTCTTCGACAGATCTCTCGACGGTAGTCATACGGGCACTATAGGAGACTCCCGGATGAGTCTGCAACGGTTCGTCCGCTTTCGCCGAGACAGCCTTCCGAGTGCGACTAAGGTTCGATGAACAGGACCTGGTCCGGTGCCGATCCTATGCCGGTGCTCAGCGCTATCTGGCTACCCACCGGCGCGGCCGAATCGATGCTGCCCTGGGGTATAAGCACCCAGACGAACTTCCAGCCGGCCGAATCATGTTCGAGCCGCGCGAGCCCGCCACACGGCAGGCCGTACGGCAGGCCCTTGAACTCGAACCAGCCCCCGCCGCACTTGCCAAGCTCGACGTAAGCGGTCTCCAAGCCATCGTCGAGGTCGCGCACTTCAATGGTCCCCGTGTTTGTGCTGGCGACCACTGCATCACCAACAATGGCCGGGAAGAAGAATGTGCCACCATTATGCGGCTGGACCGTCCACCTCTGCTGCCCCGTGCGGGCGTCGAGTGCGCTCATCTGGGCGTTCGGGACAACGACAAGGTCACCCTGGATCGCGGGGGGCGACGAAGATTCGCCCGTCTTTCGCCATAGCTCTTTACCGGTGGCTGCTTCGAAAACTGTCGTTTCACCATTGACCGACGGGGATGATGACGAGGCTACAACCAGGCCGCCGTCCGCTGCGATGAAGGCGTTGAACGAGCCGACAATCTTTTTCCACAGAACCGCGCCGGTGCGTGGGTCCACACCCCAGACGCGGCCGCCCAGACGAGTCTTATCGACAAGGCCATTCGGTCCCCAGTTCTCGGGGTCGGCGTCGGCGACAACGAGTACACCGCCCGCGCTGGAGACCTGGTAGGGGATGCCGTCAAACGACATTCGCCAGCGCTCCGCTCCGGTCGTGCGATCGAAGGCAAAGACTGTCCCGTTACCGGTGCCGACTACGACCACGTCAGAAGTAAAGGCCGCGGGAAATGCCTGCGTTTCCGTCTCAACCCGCCAGCGCTGTGTTGCGCTGCCGGCCTCAAGCAGGGCCAGGCCACCCGGTTTCGGCGAAAAGTTACTCGGCCCTTCGTAGAGGCCCCCGTACGAAGCCGCGACAACGTCGCTATTCGCGCGCAGCCAAATAATCACATGGAAAAGTCCGGAATCCCAGCGATGAACGGTGGTCGGTGACTTTCCCGATTCCCGTATAGGCATCGCCGTTTTCGCTACCGTCGGTTCGCCGCCGCGGACCGTGGTTGGCGCCGGGGTGGGCGTGGACCGATTGGTTTCGTTGTCGCCATTGCAGGCGACGGCTGTTGCGAAAAGAGCCATCGCCAGGAAGCGGACTATCAGTGAGTTCATACACCCACCCTAACCCCGGGAACTGGTCGGAAGTTCCCGCTGGTTAAGGCCGCCGTTCGGCCTACGTCGCCGGCACTACCCGAATTTCTTCGAGAAACGCAGCCACTCCGGTACGGAACAGGGGGCTGCGGACGGCGCTGAGGTGCCCTTCGTAGGGCAATGGCAGAAAGCGCGCGCCTGGGATTTGGGCGGCGAGCGCCTTCGCGGGCTCGAAGAAGGGGTCAAGGTCACCGGCAACGACGAGGAGCGGGCGATGGATTTCCGAGAGCCGTCCGGTATCGACGGGGCCTCCGTTCTTGAACACGCCACGGAAAGCGGCGTCGATAGCGATGGGATCGAAGCGGGCGAGATAGCTTGCGAGGAAACGAAGCTGGTTGCCGATTGAACGCCGAGAGGCGCTGCTCTCTTTGTGCTGGCGCTCCAGGGTGAAACGGCCGCGCCTCCGGGGGAAGTAGCTCCCCATCCCGCCGATGATGGCCGCGCTGATGCGTGTTGGGTATTCGAGTAGAAGCTCAAGCGCCACCATCCCGCCCATCGAGTAGCCGAACACGGGGGCGCTCGTGACTCCTTCTTCGTCCATGACCGCGACGATGTCACCTGCCATGGCCGCGATCGAGTAGGCGCTGGACGAGTACGGTTTTTGGCTTGAGCCGTGGCCGCGAAGGTCAGGGATGAGCAGGGTGTGTTTGCCAGCGAGGTGCTCGGCCCATCCCGAGGCGACCCAGTTCGAGTAGCCGCTGGCGGTGTAGCCGTGGATCAGGACGAGCGGACTGCCGCTACCGATGACGCGGTAGTTGATGCGGAGGCCGTTTCTTTGCGTTTGGGGCATGCTACGAATGTAGCGAATTGGGCGGGATGGTTCGAGTAAGGGATCCGGCAAGGAGAGAATTGAAGCCAGAGGGTTGTCTCTGGTATACTGTGCGGAGTCAAGGGGGAGTAACCAGCGCACCGCTCCCCGGTGCATTCGCATGGTCGTCAATACGCGCTTCGGCGCCGGCCATGCGGGCGAGCTTCTCGCCTGGTGAGACCCTGGCCATCCCATTCGTGGATGCGGCCAGGTGTGCTCGTTGCCAGGACCGCAGAAGGAGAATTCGCCATGGATCTCTTCGAGCTCTTTGACACTGATACCGACCGTTCTGACCGGCGTGACCGCCGGGCGGAAGATGAGGAACCGCGCAAGAAGGGTTTGCGCGGCTTCTTCCAACGCTGGATGGCGGCGGTAGGTGACGACGACGACGACGATCGAGCGCGCCGAGATAGCGGCGCCCGCCGGCGCGATTCGGACCGCGACTGGGATTAGCCCGACCGGACCCCAAACTTTTCGCCCGTCTGTGAGCCCGCCCAGGGAGGCACGGCTGCCCGCCAGGTAGCCGTGCCTCTCCGGACGACTTGCTTTTGTTTTGGAGTACGTCTTGATTTTGGATCTTCTTCCCTGGGTTCTCTTTCTCGTGTTTGTCGGAGGCATGCTGGCGCTCGACCTCGGGGTCTTTCACAAGGACGCACACGAAATAACGCGCCGAGAAGCTGTCGCCTGGAGCGGGGTCTGGATAGGCCTCGCCATCGTCTTCAACATCGGGGTCTACGCGTTCCGTGGGTCCGAGGCGGGGCTTGAATGGACAACCGGCTACCTCGTCGAGAAGACACTGAGCATCGACAACGTCTTCGTCATCCTCTTGTTGTTCTCGGCGTTTGCGGTGCCTGCGGCGTACCAGCACAGGGTGCTCTTCTGGGGCATCGTGGGTGCGCTTGTGATGCGCGCCATCCTCATTGCGGCCGCTGGCTTTTTGCTTGGGACGTTGCACTTCGTCATCTACATCTTCGGCGCGTTTCTCATCTATACCGGCATCCGCTTCCTTCGAGACCAAGATCACGAGCCGAACCTCGAGCAGAACCGATTGGTACGGCTTGCTCGCCGCCTATTTCGGACTACTGAAGGGTACGAGGGCCAGCGGTTCTTTGTACGCCGCCAGGGCGTGTTGTACGCGACACCGCTCTTCATTGTGTTGTTGTTGATTGAGAGCACCGACCTTGTCTTCGCGGTGGACTCCATCCCGGCCATTTACGCCATAACCGATGACCCATTCATCGTGTTCACATCCAACATTTTCGCGATTCTTGGCCTTCGGTCGCTGTATTTCGTGCTCAGCGGGTATCTCGCGGGGTTGGCGTACCTGAAGCCGGCACTGGCGGCCATCCTGGTCTTCGTCGGGACGAAGATGCTCGTCATCGACTTCTTCAAAGTGCCCGCGCTCGTGAGCCTCGCCGTCATCTTGACCATCTTGACGGTGGCAATTGGTGCTTCGTTGCTGGTCGCCCGCAAGAGGGTCGGTATCGAAGCGGGACCGCCACCGCCGACCGTGTCGGCGGGAGGCTAGCGAATGCGACTACTTAATCGAGCGTTGGTGCTTATCCCCATCGGCGGCGTTCTGCTGGTTGCGTTGAGTCTCGCGATCATTGCAACGGCCCTGGCTGCAACCACAGCCTGGACCGCATTTGGGGACGTGTGGGCGGGCGAGGCCTCAACGACCGAGATGAAGACAGAGTTCCTCGGCATTGCAAGCCTCATCCTGCAAGCCGTGGTTTTCTACCTCGTGGGGATTGGGCTCTATCAGTTGTTTGTAGGGCCCGCCACGGTTCATGCGGCGTTCGCACCAAGGTCGCTGGCGGACCTTGAGATCAAGGTACTGAGCGTAGTCATCGTGATTCTCGCCACCACATTTCTTGAGCGGTTCACGGAAAAGTCGCCCGGCAGCGAGAAGTTGGAAATGGCGGGTGCGCTCGCCCTGGCAATCCCGGCGCTCGTGCTCTTTCAGTGGTTTCTCGGGCGGGACAAGACGCCTGCCCCGGCAAATAGTCTCTGACCCGGCGGCAAGTCGTCGCCAGGGCTCTTTCCCGCGGCTTGCCTAACCTTTCTTCCGCAAAAGGAGGCCTCTGGATACACTCCGGTAACAGTCCGCCCCTTTTGGAGACCCCATGTCACGACGGCTTATGCTGGCCGTTTGCGCCCTAACCCTGACGCCCGCCTTTTTCGCCTGTGGGGATGACGACGCCGGCGCGGTGACCGGCGGTGGCGGCACGAAGACCACCGGCCAAACCGTCGCCGTTTCAACGGCCTCTCCGAAGCTCGCCACGCCCGCCAGCCAGTACTCGGTCAGCGTCGAAGACCTGGGTACCGGCTGGATCACCGACATACGCGGGACATTCGTCATCGATTCCGCCCGCTACGCGCAGACCCAGCGGCTGTTCACTTCGGAAACCGAAGGGCTAAAGTTGCTCAGGGATTGGGGCTACCAGGGCGGATACGAAACAGGCTACGTGCCCGAAGGCCGCGACCAATCGGTGTTGAACGGCGCCTACTACGTCTTTATTGAGAGCCACCTGTTCGGCGACGAATCCGGCGCTCAGAAGGCCTTCGACTACTTCATCCAGTTCGTTGGCAAGGCCCCCGGCGCGCAGCCCGTTTCGATCGCCGCGGTTGGCAACAAGTCCGCGGCCTTCGTGACCACGACGGGGACGATCACCGGCTCAACGGTGAAGGCTACCTACCACCACGTCATCACTCGCCGCGGAAACCTCGTCACCATCGCGCTGACGAAAGGTGCGGAGAGTTTCATGAAATCCGATGCGGCCTGGGATGTTGCGCAGATGGCGGACGAAAAAGCGCTGGGTGAGCGCAAGACTTCCGTACCCACGCCTACTGGCGACTACAAGACGCCGACGCCTGCGCCCAAACCGTGAAGCGCAAACGACAACAGCCGCTTCTGTTCCTCGGGGCGGGGCTGGTCCTGATCGCCATGGGGGCCGTGGTTGCGTTCCTGTTCCTGGCCAACGGGGATGATGGGGTGGATGTCAGCAAGACCGTGTCAGAAGGCGACAACCCATCGAAAAGTACGAGCGGGACGGCGGGCGGCCCGGAGGTTGTGTCGAACGGCCCGGCCACGAAGTGGAGCCTGCTGCTTGGTGAACTGCCACCGAACTACGAAGTCGATGTTTCGAACACGTTTATCCAGAACATCTCGACGTTCTCCAGTTCGTACTGGTTCAAAACCGAAAAGGAAGGTACCGATCGGGGCGCGGAGTGGCGCATCATCGATGGTTTTCAGACGCTGTATCAGCCTAAGGGCCTCGCGGCGGAAGTTGCCCAGGGCTCGTACTACGTCCGCGTCGAGACCTACCTCTTCCAGAACGCCGATGGGGCGAAGAAGGCATGGGCGCACTACGACAACGTCCTGAAGAGTTCGAGCACGAGTACGCCCGTAAAGACCAAGGCGCTGGCAAACGACTCCAGCGCGTATGAGATTATCTCGGGGACAGTTGGGCCGTCGGAGATTGTCGCGGTGTTTCATCGATTCAACTTCCGGCGTGGGAACACCATCGTTAGCGTGCAGACGTGGGGTGGCAAGCCGTTCGTGAACATCGACCCCGCGCGCGAGATAGCCGCTATCATTGATGCGAAACTCCTCGGCACGCGCCCGGCCTCGGAGCCAACTCCAATACCGACACCGAGCTTCCCGGGGCTTGGTAACTGACGAGCGAGTGATCGCGGGGAGGTAACGTGCGCGGACGATGGCTGGCCCTCGCCGCCTTTGCGGTGGTGTTGGGCTCAGGAGCGGCGAATGGGGCACGTCCCGGACAAGTAGTGGCGGAAGCGCCCGACGAATACGTCGTTGTCCAGTTCAACACGGGCCGTTCAATCCAGGATCTCGGACCGGATGGGTTTTCGCCGACCCTGGCGGAGCGCGGCTACCGGCAACTGCAGGTACCAAAAGGCAAAACGGCGGCGGCCTACATCGCGGAGCTGCGGGCATTGCCTGGCGTGCTTTCGGCCGAGAAGAACGTGGTGGTTGAAGCCGCGACCGTGCCAAACGACCCGAGCTACGCGCAATACCAGGCGAGCTACCTCACGCAAATTGGCGCACCCGCAGCGTGGGATATCGCTACTGGTTCGAACCAGATCGTGGTAGCCGTGCTGGATTCCGGAATCGACACATCCCATCCGGAGTTTGCGGGCCGGCTCTGGGAAAACCCCGTTGACAATCAGATCGATGGCATCGACCGCGACGGTAACGGGTGTGTGAATGACCGAAACGGCTGCCGGTTCATCAACTACACCAAGGCTCGCGAAACAATTTGCGGGTATACGAGTTCAGACAAGACGGGGGCGATCAAAGACGATCACGGCACAGGCCCGGCCAACATCGGTTCACATGGGACACTCGTTTCGGGGATTATCGGTGCGACTGGCAACAATGGCCAGGGCATCGCCGGTGTGGCCTGGAACGTCCGCATCATGACCGTGAAGGTGCTGGACTGCGGGACGGGACTGGGCGGGGGACCATTGGGCGATATGTTCAACGTTGCCCAGGGGATTGAGTACGCGGTACGAAACGGCGCGCGTGTCATCAATCTCAGCCTCGCGACGAAACCGGGCAGCCAGGACGGCGACATTCAGCCCTTGCGCGACGCGCTCCAACTGGCCCAAAACGCGGGCGTCATCGTGGTGGCGGCGGCTGGCAACCATGCGACCGGTGCGGCGGAAGTGGGCACTGGATACCCCGCCGCGTATACGCAGTACTCCACGCTGATGGCCGTTGGAGCGACCGACAACTCGGCCGGCAATGTCTGGGCGCAGTACAGCAATTACGGTCCGGCGATTGATTTCGCGGCGCCGGGGAACAACATTGTGAGCACCGCCCGTTCGAACATCGGGCTCAACAACCCCTATGCGGAAGCCGAGCAGGGCACGAGCTTCTCCGCGCCACTGGTCGCTGGCATGTTCGCGCTCATGATGTCGCGCAATTCCAAGCTGAACGCGGCGGAGTACATCCAGATTGCGCGTGATACGGCGAATGC
>JANPDX010000170.1:0-2154 GCA_031431695.1 Dehalococcoidia bacterium | reverse complement strand
GCCGGGCGATTCTCCTGCGCGCGCGTCTCGACCCTCCACGACATGATCCCGATGGCTGAGGCGCAGTTCCGAAGCTTGCCGTCTGCTCGCTGGCGCCTGGCGTTCCTTCGCTCCCTCAAGAGCCTGACCATCTCAGACGTTGTCATTGTCCCTTCCGAAAACACAAAGCGTGAGTTCCTCAAACACGGCTCCTACGCGCCTGAGCGTGTGCATGTCGTCCCCGTTCTAGTCCCCGATCTCATCGCGCCGCCGCCGCCTGGAGCCGTTCGGGCCGAACGGCTCATCCTCAGCGTGGGCACAACAGCCCACTACAAGAACATCCCGGGGCTGCTCCATTCGTTGGCTAACCCGAACCTCGGCGACGTAAAAGTTGTCCGCGTCGGCAGCCCATTGGAACCCCAACTCCGTCTACTGGCGCAGAAGTTGGGTATCTGGGGTCGAATCGAAGAGCGGATTGGCATCCCCGAAAACGAACTCATCCACCTCTATCAAACGGCCACGGTTCTTTTGCAACCAAGTCTCACCGAAGGCTTCGGTATGCCCGTCGCCGAGGCCATGGCAGCCGGCCTGCCAGTGGTGGTGAGCGATGGCGGCGCGTTGCCCGAGGTCGTTGGCCAGGCCGGTCGCATTGTGAAGTTTCGCCAGGACCACCCTGCGAAGACGACCAACCTCGACGATGCTCGGGACTTCGGCGAGGCCGTCGCTGAACTCCTCGCTGATGGTCCCGAACGGGCGCGAATGAGCGCCGCTGGCCTGCTCGAAGCACAGCGCTTCAGGGCGCCCGCCGTCCTCTCCCAGCTTCTGGAGGCCTATGCCAGCGCGGGCCGCGCAGCTTCGATTCGCACGGGGGAGTCCGCATCATGAGACCTCGCCGACTCCCCGCGTTGACTCATCAATCATTTGCTCAGCCCAGTCCCACGGCCCCGCGGCAATGCTAACAATCTCCCTCGTGAAACCGCTCGCCCGTTCGCCCAGTGCCTGGCGGAGCATCCGCAACTACGCTGAAAATATCGCCGAATCAGCCGAAGAGCGTTTCGTGGTCCGGTTACACGGTGCAAAGACGGAGCCGCTCCGGGTGAAGCTCCCGGGAGCCCGTCGAGAACTCCGAAGCGAGGTGTCGCGATCAAATGTTGTCCACCTCACGCATCAGCTGCTGAGCCCCCACATCGCGTCTGTCCGGCCCCTCCCGACGGTGATCACGCTTCATGACTTTATCCCCATGCTTTTCGCTTCGAAACGGGTGGGGTTGGCTCGCGTCTGGGCGTGGACCTTCGCGAGGTCGGCCCGCGCTCTCGATGGGCTTCCGTTGCTATTTGCCAACTCCGAGTGCACGGCCCGCGACGCACACCGGGAATTAGACATCGACCGCGACAGGATACGTGTCGTCCCCGTCTCCGTGTCTCGGGCGTTCTATCAATCCGCGCGGCCTTCGGCCACACTCCCCAATGTGCCGGAAGGGCCGGTGGTCTTGTCCGTGGGCACGGGGTTTCCGAACAAGAATCTGCCGCTTCTCCTCGCGGCCATGTCCCAACCCGATTTGCATCACGCCACGCTCGTGCGTGTCGGGACTGCCCTGAGTGGCGCCCACGCCGCCCAGGTCAGCAGCCTTGGCATCGGCTCACGCGTTGTTGAACTCGGCGAACTTCCCCTCGATGGGCTGCTCTCCGCAATGGCTCGGGCCACTGTTCTCGCCCAGCCAAGCATCTACGAAGGTTTCGGGATGCCCGTGGCAGAGGCGATGGCCTTTGGCCTTCCGGTCGTCTGCAGTGATGGCGGCGCCTTGCCCGAAGTGGCAGCGGAGGCCGCCAGGGTCGTGCATCTCGAACGCAGGGACTACGGCCCCATGAATCACGACGATGTGCGTAACTTCGCCCAGGCGCTGGCCTCGATCATTGATTCTCCGCAGGAACAGGAGCGGCTTCGCCTTGCCGGATTTGCCAACGTGCGACGCTTCCACCCGGACACCATCGGACCTCAGCTCCTGGACGGCTACAACGAAGTGATACGGCGATGGAGCTAAAGTCCGAATCGCGGCTTAAGAAGTAACGCTCCCGGCAACGTCAATCGGGCGAGTAATTCCCGCCACTGCGGAGCAGCTGCAAAGAGCGGCTGAAGCTCTGCTACCGCCTCGTCCACCTGTCCGCGCGCCGTGAG
>JANPDX010000169.1:0-4592 GCA_031431695.1 Dehalococcoidia bacterium | reverse complement strand
GACCTGCGCGGCCTTGACCTGGCACGCATCGACCTGCGCGAGGCGAAACTCCAGGGGGCCGACCTTGAGGCCGCTTCGCTACGAGGCGCGAAGCTGGCGGGCGCCGACCTTTCGGGCGCGAACCTGCACTACGCGGATCTGTCCAGCGCGGACTGCACGGGCGCGACGTTGGCGCAGGCCAACCTGGGAGCTGCCGCACTGCACGCCACGAACCTGTACCGTGCGAATCTTTCCGGGGCGAGCCTTGTGGATGCGGTCGGTCCCGGAATCAACCTGGACTATGCGGACCTCCGGCGCGCCGACCTGACCGGCGCGAAGATCACGGAGCAACTCATCCGCCGGGCGAAGATCGAGGGGACCGTAATGCCCGACGGCAGCATCGGTCAGGGCGCGTAGTGCTCACTTAGTCCTGCGCGGACAGTAGCGATGTGGTCCGATGCCATTCCTCGACGAGCGGCAATGGGACGGGGCCAGGACGGGTGCGCGCGCGGCGGCGCCGCCAGCCGCGGAGAACTACGCCGGCACCGAGCGCGAGGACAGCGAGTGCGGCAGCCACGCCCACCCAGGCCCAGGCGGATGCCGCAATTCCCAGCGTGGCGATCAGCGGCAGTGCCAGCGGAATGCAGCACGGCAGGCAGGCCAGTGCTACGAATAACGGCTTACCGAAGGAGCGTTTCGTCATGGACAAACCTCTCGCGACGACCACATGGCGGCAAGGGCTTCGAGTTGCACGGGCGAACCCTTGATTCGGAGCTCGACACTTTCAGCGGCTGGGGCAACGGCCCAATCGAGCCCCGAGCAACAACGGCTTTCGGCGGCGGCAAATGCGGCAAGCATGACCGACGCCTCTGAGTCGTAGAGGACGACAAGCGCACCATCGCGCAGTTCGTGGCCGTTGTAATGCGGCGCAAGGTCGGTCGCGGTAGGTGCGCCCGGTGGTCGTGCGCCGAGGTCGCAACTCAGCACATCGAGCAGGTCGTCTTCCGAGATCACGTTCTTGAACATCGTTGGGGAGCCTCCGGGAGCACAGTAGGTTTCTGACGCAGTTGGTTCGTCAAGCAATGGGCAGCAGGTACAGGAATGTGGGTTGGCAATCGGGGCGCCGGTGAAGTCGATGATAGAGATTTGGTCGGAAAGTGACCGCAACTCGGTCTGAAGTCGCAGGAGGCCGGCAAGTCGGCTGGCAACCTCCGTTTCCTGCCGTGCAATCATCGCCTGGAGTTGCGTGACGTAGCCGCCGCAGTCCGACGAATGGCTTCCGCTGATGAGCGCTTGCACCTCGTCAAGGGGAAGACCGAGCGCTCGCGCATTCCGGATAAGCCGCAGCCGGCGGATGGCATCGTCGTCGTATTGCCGATAGCCGGCGCCAGTTCGGCCCGCCGGTGGAAGCAAGCCTTTCGATTCGTAGAACCGGATGGCCGGAGTCGAAAGGCCGCTGAGCCGGGCGGCCTCGCCGATGCGATATTTCACCTTCATCCAACGAGCCTAAACCTTCAAGCAACACGAAGGTCAACCCGCTAGCCCGACGAGCAATTGGGAATGCGGAGAACAATTCATAACGCGCTCCTCTAGCACTCTCCCGGTTAGAGTGCTAACATCGCCATCGCTAACCTATTGCATTGACTTCCCAGGAGGAATCTGAACCTATGGCAGCTAAGGCCGCAGTTAAAACCCCAACAAAGACCGCCGCCAAGACGCGACTCATCCCGCTTTCCGACCGCATCGTGATCGTCCCGCTGAAGCAGGACGAGGTGACATCGAGCGGCCTGGTGATCCCGGACACCGCGAAAGAAAAGCCCCAACAGGGCGAAGTCATCGCCGTCGGCCCCGGCCGGCTCGATGATAACGGCAAGCGCGTGGTTATCGACCTCGTCGTCGGCGACCGCATTCTGTACGCGAAGTACACCGGCACCGACATCAAGATCGACAACATTGACTACATCGTCCTCAATGACAAGGACGTTCTCTGCAAGCTCGAAGTCTAGTTCGGTTCACCACGGAGGCTCGGAGGACACGGAGCAACGCTTCGAGTCCACCGAGGTTTCCTCTGATGCGTGATTTTCCGTACTAACCGGCCAGCGAGTTTCCAGAAAGAGAGAGATACATGGTTGCCAAGCAACTGGTGTTCGATGAGTACGCCCGGCGCCGCCTGAAGAATGGCGTTGACGCGCTCGCCGACGCCGTGAAAGTGACCCTCGGGCCGCGTGGACGCAACGTCGTCATCGATAAGAAGTACGGCGCGCCGAGCATCACGAAAGACGGCGTCACCGTTGCCCGCGAAATCGAACTGGAAGACCCGTTCGAGAACATGGGCGCGCAGCTGGCGAAGCAAGTCGCGACGAAAACAAACGACGTGGCCGGAGACGGCACCACGACGGCGACGGTCCTCGCGCAGGCCCTGGTGCGGGGCGGTCTGAAAATTGTTACTTCCGGCGCGAACCCGATGGCGGTAAAGCGCGGCATCGAAGCAGGCCTCGCCGCGGCGGTAAAGGATCTTCGCGCACAGGCCCGGCCAGTGCTGACGAAGGACCAGATCGCGCATGTCGCCTCGATTTCGGCCAACGACAAGCAGATTGGCGAACTGATCGCCGATGTGATGGAAAAAGTCGGCAAAGACGGCGTTATCACGGTCGAGGAGTCACGCGGGATCAAGTTCGAAACGGAATTCGTGGACGGGCTACAGCTCGACCGCGGCTACGTTTCGCCTTACTTCGTGACGAACACGGATCGCATGGAAGCCACCATTGAGAATCCCTACATCCTGATCACCGATAAGAAGATCTCCGCCGTGCAGGACATTCTGCCCGCTCTCGAGAAGATCCTCCAGGTGACGAAGGACATTGTCCTCATTTGCGACGACGTCGATGGCGAAGCGCTTGCCACCCTTGTGGTGAACAAGATGCGCGGCACCATCAACATCCTCGCGGTGAAGGCGCCGGGCTTCGGCGATCGCCGCAAGGCAATGCTGGAAGACATCGCCATCCTCACGGGCGGCACGCTTGTCACGGAAGATATCGGCCTCAAGCTTGAGAACGTAACGGTGGCCGACCTTGGCCGAGCGCGCCGCGTGGTTTCGAGCAAGGACGACACGACCATCATCGAGGGCATGGCCAGCGATGAGGCGATCCAGGCCCGGATCAAGCAGATCAAGGCCCAGGTCGATGATGCGACGAGCGATTTCGACCGCGAAAAGCTCCAGGAGCGGCTTGCGAAGCTCGCCGGCGGCGTTGCCGTCATCAAAGTGGGCGCGGCGACCGAAGTAGAGCTGAAAGAAAAGAAGGCGCGCGTCGAAGACGCGTTGAGCGCGACTCGCGCAGCCGTCGATGAAGGTATCGTCGTCGGTGGTGGTGTTGCTCTTATCCGCACGCAAAAGTCGCTCGAGGCTCTCGCCGCGAAGACGAAGGACGAAGACGAAAGGTCCGGCATCAACCTGCTCATCCAGGCGCTCGAAGAGCCCACCTGGATCATTGCAGCAAATGGCGGCCTTGAAGGCTCGGTCATCGTCGATAAGGTGAAGAAGCTGAAGAACCCCAACCACGGTTGGGACGCCGATAACAACGTCTGGGGCGACATGTTCACCCTCGGCATCGTTGACCCGGTGAAGGTGACCCGTTCGGCGCTTGAGAACGCCGTGAGCATTAGTTCGCTGGTGCTGACAACGGAGACGCTGGTTGCGGAAATCCCGCAGCCGCCGATGATGGCTCCGCCTCCGCCCGAAGACTATTAGGCGTCGGGTTCAACCACCGTTCCCCCTGTGCCCCCGGATCGAAAGGTCCGGGGGCATTTCCTTCCTTGAACCTGCGGTGGCCGCCGGCGTTCGTGATAAACTCGAAGGCAATGAATACGTTCACCGTCACCGACCGCGGGGTCAGCTATCTCATCGAAGAGGTCGAAGAAGGCGGATACTTCGGACAGGTTGTTGGCCTCGAAGGCTGCATGACCGAGGGCTTGACGGTAGATGAGACAATTCGCAATCTTCGCGAAGCCTTGGCCCTTTACATCGAAGTCGCGGAGCACGAGGGGCTGGATATTCCTGCCGACATCCGTGGGGCCTTGGTCGCAGCTAGCCTGAGTGCCTGACTTACCGGCCCTTCGCCCTGCGGAAGTGGTCTCCGCACTGGAACGCGGCGGCTTCGCACAGATTCGCCAACGCGGCAGCCATGTGTTCTTGTTGAACCGGGCCAATGGCCGAGCAACCACCGTGGCCGTTCACTCACGCGACATGAACAAACGCACGCTTCGCGAAGTGATAAAGCAGGCAGGATTGTCGGTGGAAGACTTCCTCGGATTGCTTTGATTCCAGGGAAGGCCGCGAACGGTTTCGCGCGGGCGTGGGGCATCCCATTGGCGCACAGCGCCAGCGGCCAGTGAGGGCCGCGGCTACCAGCTACTCAGGCGGCGCGGCGGCGTTCGCGCAGCAAGTGCAGCAACGCGGGCGCAGCGGAAGCAGCGACCATGACGACCACCATGCCGATGAAGAACACGTCGATCAGGTCGGCCGGAATAGCCTTGCCAAAATAGTAGCCGGCGAGCGTGAGCGATGGCACCCAGAGCAGCGCGCCGATGACGTTGTAGGCGGCGAACTTTGAATA
>JANPDX010000168.1:0-3532 GCA_031431695.1 Dehalococcoidia bacterium | reverse complement strand
CCTGGCCGTAACCCGCCTCTTCGCGCTCGCGTTGATGAAGATGACCAGTGGCGAGCTCGACCAGGACGCCGCCGCGTTCGATATGGGCAAGGATGTCCAGCAGTACCTCTGGCGCATCGGCGGAAAGACAGCGGCTCTCATCGCGAACGCGACCGAAGGCGGCGCCGTGCTCGGCCAATGCGATGAACGAACCGTCGAAGCTCTGCGAACGTATGGCTACAGCCTGGGAATGGCGTTCCAGATCGTCGATGACATTCTTGACTTCACCGGCGACGAAGAACTGATGGGCAAGCCAGTCGGAAGCGATCTGCTCGAGGGGACCGTGACGCTTCCCGGACTACTCTTCCTGGAACGCTACCCGCGTGACAACCCGATCAAGAAGTTCTTCACGGCCCGCCGTGACCGGCTCGCCCGGCTGCAAGAAGCGCTCGACGCCATCATCGCTTCGGATGTGATTAACGCTTCCATGGACATCGCGCGGGACTACATCCGGCGGGCGACGGAAAGCATCGCCTTCCTGCCGGATTCCGAGGCCAAACAATGCCTGCTCGAACTCGGTGAGTACGTTCTGGACCGCCGCAGTTAGCTCTAGCCGGCCCCTCGGTCAGGGGTCCTCTGGCGAACGACGCGCCCTTCGTCAATCATTTTCGGAACTTCGGCGGGATGTATGGCATTGCCATAGAGGTCCGAAAGGTCACCCTTGACGGCGGCGGTCTGCATGTCCTGCTGTTCTTCGCGTTCGCCCCTGGTCTTGCGCTTCTTCGGCTCAGGCTTGTTAATTTCCGGGTGCTCGTTCGGGCGGCCACTTTTTACCAACCTGGTGACCTTTTTCTCCAGGTGGTAGAACGTGTTGTCGTCCGGAATGCGCCGGGGATACCCATCGCGGTAGGTGAAGGCCGCGAACGAAGTGGGCATGATGCGGCCAGCATCCTTGTAGCAAACCGGACAGGGTACTGGCACCGTCGCCTCGCGAATTGGGCGGAGTTCTTCAAAAATGCCGTTGCAAGGCTGGCAAAAATACTCGTAGATGGGCATGTCGTGTGTCTCGATTACGTTGAAGTGGGTGGTGCCGATTGTACATCCCGGCGGGAACTGCGCTCGCCGCCGTGTAAAGGCCTCGCAAGTGATTCCACGTAGCGGCCAGAGTTTGTCTCCCGGTCGAGTACCGAACGAATCGCGTCGCCGAGCGCCCGTTGCAACTCAAGTTCGAGTTCCGCATCGAGACGCAGCCCCGCAAACTCGCCGATGCTGGCGTTGCGGGCAAACCTCAAAACCTTGATGGCGCGGACAGAAATGATTCGACCCGATCCTGCGCTTGGGCGGCAGGCCTCGCAGACGAGCCCTCCCGCAGCTGCCGAGAACAAGGCGTCAGCTTCAGGCAACTTCCGTCCGCAGAGCGCGCAGCCAACGAGCTGCAGTTCATAACCCGTCAGCGAGAGGATCCGCAGTTCGAATGCCCGCCCGATTGTCAGCGGCGCGGACGAATCGAGACCCTCGAGCAGCTCGTTGAGCAAGTGATAGAGTTCCGCCTGTGGTACCCGATCGACCGTGAACCGGTCGATGAGCTCGCAGCAGTAAATGGCGAGCGTGAGCCGATCCAAGTCCTCTCTAACTGAACGGTACGCGGCAACGGTCTCCGCCTGGGTGAAGACGTCCAGGTTGCGGCCCTGGCCAAGGTGCATCTGGCTCCGTGTGAGTGGCTCCAGGTGCCCACGCATCCGGCTGCTGGGCTTCCTCACGCCTTTGGCAATCGCATCGAACTTGCCCACGGTTGGGCTGAACACGGTGAATATCGAGTCAGCTTCACCGAAGTTCCGGCGTCGCAGAATGACGCCCTCAGTGTTGTAGCTGCGTATCCGGCTACTCATGGCTAGAGTTCGCGACGTCCCTCGAGCGCGCGAGCAAGGGTGACGTCATCCGCGTATTCGAGGTCGGCCCCACTGGGAAGGCCACGCGCCAACCGCGTTACCTTCACGCCCGAGGGCCCGATGAGGCGATGAACGTACATGGCGGTGGCCTCGCCTTCCAGGCTGGGGTTGGTTGCCATGATTACCTCGCTCGCATCGCCTGACTGCAGACGGACAACGAGTTCCCGGACGTGGATATCTTCAGGGCCAATGCCGTCCATCGGATTCAGGACGCCGTGGAGAACGTGGTAGAGGCCCCGGTAGCCGGACCGCTCCAGCGCCAGGACATCAAGCGCCTGTTCGACCACGCATATCGTCGATTGGTCGCGCCGGGCGTCCGTGCAAAACCCGCAGGGGTCGCTCTCTGTGATGTTCAGGCACTGCGAACAGAAGCGAATACGACGCTTCACATCGATCAGCGCGTCAGCCAAGGCCACCGCATCCTGGTCTGGCCCTCGAAGGATGTGGTAGGCAAGGCGCTGCGCGGACTTGGGACCGATACCCGGTAGACGGTGGAACGCCTCAACAAGCCGCTGAATAGGCTCCGGGGTGGAGGAAGCGTCCGCCATTGAGGCCCTCGCCCCTACCCGAGCCCAAGGCCCGGAAGCCCGAGGCCACCGGTAATGGCGCCAAAGGACTCTGACTGCAACTCCGCGGCTTTTTCCGAGGCATCGGAAATGGCAGCCATGATGAGATCCTGGAGCATCTCCACGTCGTCAGGGTCGACCACGTCAGGAGAAAGGGTGATGCCGGTAATCTTCTGTTCGCCATTCATGGCAACGCGAACAGCACCGCCGCCGGCAGTGCCCTCGATGCTGGTGGCCGCCAACTCCGCCTGGGCCCTTGCCAACATCTCCTGTGCCTGGGCAAGGGCGTTCGGGTTTCCGCCAGCGCCCATGGAACTTCGACCGGGCAATCCTCCACCGCCGCTGCTGCCGCCTCGTCTCAGGTACCGATTGTTACCGCTGCTCTTCGCCATCTACTGATCCTTCCCAACGGGCGTTGCGCCGATTGCCCGGGCAGCCTCAGCGAGGTGTCCCCGCGGCGTCTCGCGCTTTGGCGCGGTCGATTCCTGTACCAATCTTACGACTATGGAAACCGGACGCCCGAGAATCCGCGAAGCAATTTCAGCGATGGTAGCCTTGCCAGCCACAATTTTTTCCATGGGCAGCGGGCGCTCGAAGCCGAGCTCGACGACGTCACCGTCCAACTGAAGAACCTCAAAAGGCGACCCTAGCCACATGGCAAGCCGCGCGTTCTCCAATTTGCAAAGGTCGTAGAGTTCGCGAGCGAACCGCTCTTGAGGGCTCAACGGCGCGCCAGCAGGGATGCCCGGGGCTGCCCGGCCGCCGGCCTTCGCGGCCACTCGTCCGCCTTTCTCCGTGGCGGCCGCGCCCGCTGGCACTGCCACCGCCACTAATCCAGCACCGAGAATTGCCGTCGCGCATGCAACCTCCAGGGGTATGGCGCTCGCGGGGTCCAATCGGAAGTCGGCTTTCGCCAGTTCAGCCACGGCGGTCGTCAGTTTTCGCACGCCATTGGTTTCGATGGCTGCGGCGACGAGGTCGGCGTTCGGATCCTCGGGACCGGGTTGCTTCCTGAGCACACCTGGCAGAATGTCCCGC
>JANPDX010000167.1:0-1944 GCA_031431695.1 Dehalococcoidia bacterium | reverse complement strand
CGGCCACCTGGTTGCTCACGCCGGCTCGGTTGACCTCAATCACCACGGGGTATCGCCAGGGCCGCGAACTCGATGGCACTAAGTCGAGCAGGCCATCGCCGCGATGCACAGCCCGGCGATCCACGTGCATTACCAAGCGTGCGAGAAGGTCAACCGGGGGCGAAGCCGAAGTGACAGCTAGTGACGACGGCGCCTCCGCCAGACAACCAAGCTGATGAGGCCGAGCGTGGCGAGGACGAAGCTGGAGGGCTCGGGGACGGTTGCCACGCGGAAGCCGAAGACGCCGCTGCTTCTGCGCCCGCGCAGAAAAAGAGCCAAGCGACGATGGCCGCCCGGCTCTTCGGGAGTTCGGTAAAGTTTTACGCAGAGACTTTGCGTCGTCGCCACCAGCCAGCGCCGCTGATTGTCAGCCCGAGCAACGACCAAGCGACGAGGCTGGTGGGTTCGGGTACTGCGGACGTTGCTAAGGACAGTTCGGCGTTGTCAAAGGCCAGTGGGCCAAACTGGTTGTAATCGAACCATCCGTAACGGTTCCCACCTATGCCGGCGATAAGATCACTGGGATCACTCAACGTCCAGGAGTTCACGAGAGTATTCGAGCTGTCGAGGATACTCATGTCCACCGCCAGTACACCCGCATTGTCGTAGAAGTGGTGCTCAAAGGTGTACCAGCCAGTACTGGAGATGGCGATCGGTAGTCTACCCGGATTCTTGGCAAATGCACTACCGGGTTGTGAGTTATTGCTCGCGCTGATCACGAACCGGCTGGTGCCGGAGCCGGGACTGCCGTCAGTGTCATTATAGAAGCCAGCGTTGAAGATGAAGTCACGCCGGAACGTGCCCGCGCTGTTGTTGATGGCGGAGTCGAAGTCGAACCGCGTGTCGTTGGCCCACCCGCCTGCCACGTTGAGGTAGATGTCCACCGAGGTCGTGTACTCCTGAAAGGCGGTAGGCACCGCGTTGCCTGCGCCGTAATTGTAGCCGCCCCATCGCGAGGCCGAGCCGGAGGCGCTGTTCACGGCGTGGAAACTGCCGGATGCCGAGGTAATGCCATTTGTTCCACTCGCGACCCGGGTTGCGTTAAAAGCGCCACCGAACGCGTCCCAATCCGTGATGTCTGTCTCGAAGCCGTTGGCGTACACGGCCGCAGAGGCCGGGGCCGCCGCCAGGAAGACGATTGCGAGTGCCAGACCGGCTTTACGAACTAGTGATTGCATTAGTCTTCTCCGATTTAACCGACATGTCATGTCCAATTTGCACTGAACCTGGATTCCGATCCTGGCGAACCACCGCCCGTTTATAGAGACCAGCCCCCCCTGCGCCTACTAGCGCCGACTGGTTTTCTTTGAAATTTTTGCTTAGGCGGTCGGGGGGTCCTGCACGAAGGGGGGCCCGCTCGTCCCTTGGTAGAAAGCGATGGCAGCTTATTTGCCGGCATCTTTCTCCAGTTTTTCAATCCGCCGTTCAAGCTGCTGGATGCGGGGCGTAATGTTGCGAGGCGCATTCATGAAAGCCAGGACGAGAACGGCGGCTAGAAATGCTATGGTCAGCAGCCAACGGAGCAATGGCCTATTTGTTGTTGTGCCCATGTCCTGATCCTACCAGCAGCGATTAGGGGCGGTCATGGCCGCGGCTTCGCCGGCCATCGTTGAACGAAAGACGCGCCCATGAAGGTGGCCCAGACGCCAATGGTCATCACGGCCAATAACGTGACAAAGTAAGCGCTCGTATTTCCAGGCCACCGATCACACAACCACGGCTGTTTCGTGAGCGCGGCAATTTGAAGTTCCCACGTGATCGACAGGGCTACCGCGGCAGTTCCTGCCAGGAATGAGAACGGCGGGCGGCCCAAGAAGGATGAACTTGTACAAGGTACAGGTTTACCGACTGGAAATCACCCCGATCGCCTTGCGGCCACGAGATACGCCGCATGAAACCGAGCCG
>JANPDX010000166.1:0-1970 GCA_031431695.1 Dehalococcoidia bacterium | reverse complement strand
ACCCGGATACGGCTGAAGTCGCGCAGATGAAAGCGGACTACGAGAAGGCTGGCTTGCCGAACAAGATATTGAAGGACCGGCTGACGACGGTGCTGAACACAAAACTGGACCCATTCCGCGAGCGGCGCGCGGCGTACGAGGCCAATATGCCGCTCGTGCGCGGAGCGATCGAGGCGGGCACGAAGCGAATGCGGACGATCGCGCAGGAGACGATGGACATGGTCCGGGATGCGCTCGACCTGAACTACCTGGGGCGTTACTGATGCTGCGACCGACGCTCGACGAAGTAAAAGCGCTGGCGAAGACGGCGGCCGGCAACCTCGTGCCGATCTACCGCGAAGTGACAGCCGACCTCGAGACGCCTGTCTCGGCGTTCCTGAAGGTCCGTACGGGGCCGTATTCGTTTCTGCTCGAATCCGTCGAGGGCGGCGAACGAATGGCGCGATACTCGTTCATCGGGACGCAGCCATACCGGGTGCTGAAAACCGGGCCCGGGCAGGAATACGACGGCGATCCGCTTCTCCCGCTCGAGCAAGAGATGGCGCGATTCAAGGCCATCCAGATGCCCGGCGTGCCAGCCTTCACGGGCGGGGCTATCGGCTACATCGCGTACGATGCCGTCCGCCATTTCGAGCCCCGGATTGTGCCGCCGGACGCTGATGTACTCGGCATCCCCGAAGCTATCTTTTTGTTCAGCGACTCGATGGTGGTGTTCGACCACATCCACCACACCATCAAAGTTGTCGCGCATTGCCGGCTGGATGGCGACATCGACTCTTCGTACCGTCAGGCTGCCTTCCAGATCGACGAGATCGTCGACCGGCTGAACAGCCCCACGATCAAGCTGCCGGAGCAGGAAGTCGCGGCGGTGCTTCGGACCACCGGGCGAGGCGAAAGCAACGTGGGCCGCGAAGGCTACGAACTGATGGTCGAGAAGATCCGCGAGCATGTGATTGCGGGCGATGTCATCCAGACGGTGCCTTCACAGCGCATCACACGGAAGACGGCGGTCCATCCGTTCAACATCTACCGGCAGTTGCGCACCGTGAACCCGTCGCCGTACATGTTCTATTTGGACATGGGCGAGTTTCAGATCGTTGGGGCGTCGCCCGAGCTGCTGGTGCGGGTGGAAGACGGAGTGGTGGTGACCCACCCGATCGCCGGGACGCGGCCCCGCGGCAAGACACCGGAGGAAGACGAACGCCTCGCGGTCGAACTGCTGAGTGACGAGAAGGAACGGGCCGAACACATCATGCTCGTGGACCTTGGCCGCAACGACGTTGGGCGAGTGGCGAAGCCCGGTACTGTCCACGTCGATCGATACATGGAGATCGAGAAGTACTCGCACGTGATGCATATCGTCTCGGCGGTCTCGGGGCAGTTGGCGGACGATAAGACCCAGTTCGACGCGTTTCGGGCGGTGTTCCCGGCGGGGACAGTGACGGGCGCGCCGAAAGTCCGGGCGATGGAGCTTATCGCCGAACTGGAAACTTCGAAGCGCGGGATCTACGCGGGTGCGGTCGGGTACACGAGTTTCGCGGGGAGCATGGACACCTGCATCGCCATCCGGACGATGCTCGTTAAGGACGGGACCGCGTACATCCAATCTGGCGGGGGGATCGTTTACGACTCGCAGCCGGATGCGGAGTATGTGGAAACGGTGAACAAAATGGGCGCACTCATGCGCGCAATCGACCAGGCGGAAATCGCGGCCGCGGAGATGAAAACGGGCAGCCTTGGGTATGGGTAGGGGTCACGATTCACGATTCACGATTCATCGGGATAGTTGTTTGAAGAAGGGAAGTCCACCGAGTTGACCGATAAGAAGCCGGACTGCGTGTACGGGTTGCTCATCCGGGATGGGCACGTTTTCGTGCGCGGGATGGAAGGCCACTTCGGGCTGCCCGGCGGCATTTTTCGGCCGATGGCGGAAGACCGGAAGGTGGAGCTTCGGGCACATCTGTGGGATC
>JANPDX010000165.1:0-6407 GCA_031431695.1 Dehalococcoidia bacterium | reverse complement strand
CGTACTCGTGGTGAACGGTGGCACCGGACCGCGGCGTTTCTCGCCTTTGGTTACCGAAGCCACCGAGAACTGGGACCGCCGGAACGTCGCCGTCAGGCTGTTCGCCACAGTTTCGTTTGGAATCGCTGGTCCGGCCACGCGGAATGGCGGGCGCATCGAGGCGCCTCGGGCCATAGACGGAAAGTTCGCCAGTTCCGCTTCGAATCCACGGCCAGCCTTGTCGAGACCGGCGTGGATCGACCAGTACTCGACCGAGGTGAAGTTTTGAATCTCCCGTTCGCGTTTGACGATTAGTCCAAGGGCCACACTCTGCACGCGGCCCGCGCTTGCTCCTCGGCTAACTTTTTTCTGCACGAACCAGGTCAGCGGGAAGCCGATCAGCCGATCGAGTACGCGCCGCGCTTGCTGGGCATCGACCAGGTCCATGTCGATCTTGCCGGGAGCCTTGCGGCCATGGTCAGCGGCGCCAACCAGGTGTTGCCCGGTGGCCTCGGCGAAAGCCGCCTCGATGGCGGGCTTGGTTATCTCATGAAACACAACCCGCGTTACTTTGGAGTCCGGGATCTCCGCGGCTTCCTTGATGTGCCAGGCAATCGCCTCGCCTTCGCGGTCGGGGTCTGTGGATAGGAACACGCGTGTGGCCCGCTTCGCCGCCCTCGCGATGTCCTGCACCACGTCGTTCTTATCGACGCCCCGGCGCTTGTCCTTCACCACCACATACTTGGGAGTGAAGTCCAGGTTCTCGACGCTTTCCACGCCATAGCCGTATGGCGGCAGGTCGCGGACGTGCCCAACCGACGCGATGACTTCGTAATCATCGCCGAGGATGTTCTTCACGGTTCGGGCTTTGGTCGGGGATTCAACGACAACCAGGTTGCTGGCGCGATTTCCTCGTGGTCGTGATGCGGGTGCGGGGGAGTCAGGGGCACGCTTCGCGCGGCTCGCCATCTTACGGTCGATGGGCGAGGCTTTTGCGCTTGGTGGGCCTTTTCGGGGAGTAACAGTTGCCAAAAACAATACCTTTGCGCCGGTGTAGACCGACCGGCCTAGTTCCGAGAGTAGAGAGCCGCCCGACGCTCTGTCTAGGGGGTGGGCCCTCCGGGCCCCGTGCGTGGCGCGCGCGCTACGTGCGTGAGTAGGTCATGGGACCGGTCGAACGCACCCGTCCTTCGAGTTCCAGGATTTGCAATGCGCCGCTCACCTGCGCGATCGGTAGCCCGGCATTTCGGGCGATCTCATCGATGTGCAACGGCCCCGAATCAAGCCAGCGGAGCAGCGGATGGTCGTCTTTTGGTGCGCGTCCCGGTTCCTTCGCTGGTGCTGCGGGAGCCCTCTCGAAAAGGGCCGCTTGCGGGCTTTCGAATCTCGGGACTGCCTGTACCCCAGTACTGATCAGATTCAGTTCCTGGCAGAGCTGCTCGGGCGTCGCGACGAGCTTCGCCGTGTTCTCGCGGATCAACTGGTTCGTCCCCTGGCTCTGCCTCGAGAAAATGCTTCCCGGGATTGCGAATACGTCCCGCCCCTGCTCGAATGCCCAGTTGGCCGTATGCAACGCCCCGCTGCCCTCACCTGCCTCCACAAGCAGGGCGGCTTTGGAAAGCCCCGAAAGAATGCGATTTCGTCGAGGGAAGTAGTCGCGCCGTGCGGGGATACCCACCGGGTACTCGCTCACCAGGCACCCGTTCTCGACGATTCGTTCGGCCAGCCCGGCGTTCTCTCTCGGGTAGACCTGGTCGATTCCGCCCGCGAGTACGGCCACCGTTGGCGCGCCGTTCTCGAGCGCAACGCGGTGCGCGATCGCATCCACTCCTCGCGCCAGGCCGCTAATGATCGCCACCCCTGCTTGCGCCAGGGCCGTACAGAAGTGCTCCGCCGCCTGCCGGCCGTAAGGAGTCACATGCCGCGTCCCCACCACTGCGACGGCCAGTTCGAACTGCGGCCCAACGTTCCCCCGGATGAAGATCACCGGAGGGCTTTGGGGAATATCTCGAAGGCTGGACGGGTAACTCTCATCAAGCCATGTGAGAGCCCGTGCTCCGTGGTCCGCCATGAGCGCCAATTCCCGTTCGCCATCGTGTGCTGATCGGGCCTTTGCGAACGCGCGGACGTACTGGGGATCCAGGCCAGCCTTGCGTATTTCATCCGCTGGCGCGTTCCAGGCAGCCTCAATCGTCTTGAAGCGCGCGAGCAGCAGTGCGAAGTTTGTCGCGCCAAGGCCCGCGCGCCTCAGCGCCAGCCAGTATGAGAGTTCCGGGTGTTGCTCCACGGCACGCACTGTACAGGCTTGCTTACCGTCAGGCTCGCTGTGCTACGCGGTGCGCGCCGATGTTGCCGAATCGGCGCGTTCGGACTTCGCGACCACGAACCGCTGCGCAACCACTCGACGGTCCTCGGCCGATTCGATTGCCGGGAGGGGCACTTCCCGGGGAGCAAGTTCGCCAGAAGCTATCCATTCGCCAAGAATCGCCTTTGCTACCTCAGCGGCATCCAGCTGATACGAGCCCTCCAGCACTTGCCTGCGGAGTTCCAGTACCCGCGCCATGCGTTCATCGAAGGCTACCGGGTCGGTGGTTCGGTTGCTTTCCAGGGTACGAAGCGTGTCGTTCATGTGAAGGGCCTCCAATGGGGTTACACCTGAGTTGACGGCAGGTGAACCCCTCGACTTGAGGGGTTCTTACGGGGTTCTGTCGGTTTCTTCACAAATGTCTTCGCGGGAGTTCCCTTACTCCCGTGGCAGGCCGAGCCCACGTGTGGCGATAACCGACCGCTGGATTTCACTCGTGCCGCCCTCGATTGTGTTCGCGACGCTTCGCAGCAGGGAGTACTGGTACCGTTCTGTGCGGGACCCGTGCTTCACGGCCTGTCCGCCCATCCCCATCACCTGCAGGGCTGTCGCGGCAATCCGCTGCTGTAGTTCCGCGCCGAACAGTTTCGCCATCTGCGACTCCCGAGTGGGTGCGATGCCAGTCTTCTCCTGGTGAGAAGCGATGTAGTAGGCCATGTTGCGCAGCAAGGCCACCCCGATCGCTTCGTCGATGAGGCGGTTCTTCACGGCGTTGTCAATGCGCGGTTTCGTCGCCCGGATGTGGGCGACAAGGTCATCGACCTGGCGCCTTGAGTTCGAGGTGGCCCCTATCGAAGACCGCTCGAAATCGAGGCCGACGGCGACGTTGTACCAGCCCCGGTTCTCTTCGCCGACCACGTTGGCTGCGGGGACGCGGACGTCCTCGAAGAAGATTTCGTTGAACTCGTGGGTGCCCGCCATGTTGACGAGCGGCCTCACGGTGATGCCGGGTGTGTCCATTTTGATGGCGAACGTCGAGAGTCCCTTGTGCTTGGGGACATCTGGATCCGTCCGGACGGCCAGCCATCCCCAGTCGGCGTAGTGCCCGAACGTCGTCCAGATCTTCTGGCCGTTGATGATGTAGTCGTCGCCATCGCGGACTGCGCGTGTCTGCATTGCGGCAAGGTCGCTGCCGGCTGCGGGTTCGCTGTAGAGCGTGCACCAGAGGTCGGTGCCATCGGCGATGCGCGAAAGGTACTGTGACTTCTGGTCGTCCCGGCCGTACAGCATGACCACCGGCCCCACCCAGGCGACGCCCATGTTCACCGTGCCCGGTACACCGTGGTAGGCCATCTGCTCGTTGAAGATGAGTTGCTGCATCGGCGAGGCGCCGAGGCCGCCATATTCCCTGGGCCACGGCAGCGCCAACCAATGCTTTGCCGCCAACCTCTTCATGATGTCGCGCTCAATGCCGAGGCTCTGCTCAAGCGAGCCGCGTTCATCGTTCCAACCAACCGGGAGTCCACCTTCGATGAAATCGAGGACCTCTCGCTGGAATGCGGCCTGTTCGGGGTTGAGGTGAAAGTTCATCGGAATCAGTCCTCGTAGTGCGTCGAAATGTTGACAAGGCGTTTGCGGCCACCGTCAAGCCGAACGAAGTGTATGCGGATGTGGTCTGTCACGGATGCAGACCAAAGGCCGGCAAGGTCGCCGGACAGCTCATGCACCCGCAGGGACGGGTGACGTTCGTCGATGGCGAGAAATCCGAGTGCCTTGAGGATTCGCGAACGTTCCTGCGCGGAGAACTTTCGGTCGGCGAAGTCACTGAGTGCCTTGTCGGACCATGACAACGAGTCCAGGTTCACTCGTCGGCCACGTCCGCGAGAGCCCGAAGCTCTGCTTCTGTGACAGTTCGAACACGTCCCTCGCGTATGTCGTCAAGGCCGCGCCGAATGCTTTGCAGGTCTTCAGACGTGTAGGCCCAGGCATCCTCACGAAGCATCATCACCACAGGCCGAAGGACTAGGCCCGCGCCCCCCTCCAGCTCCTCGACCAGGAACTCGGCCTGGCCTTTGAGGTCCAGTGTCCGGCGCAGTTCCGCAGGGAGCGTAATGCGGCCGGTCTTGCTCATGGAAACGCGCGTAGTCATGGTGGAAGTTTACCACATTGGCGAAGTGGCGACATGACATCACTCCAAATGCTGACTTCACCCGAGCCCACTGACTCCCAATCCGCGCCACCTTCTTCCCTCCACCTATAATCCCCCCGTGTCTCCTAAAACTTCCGGCAAGCCGCGCCTCGTCGTGCTCGATTCGCACGGCATCCTCTTCCGTGCCTTCTTCGCGATGGCGAACTCCGAGAACCCTCTCATGACCTCGAAAGGTGAACTCACCTTCGCCACTCACGGTTACGCCGAAACGCTGATCCGTGTGCTCGATATGCTTAAGCCGACGCATATCTGTGCCGCCTGGGACTTCGGGGGGCCGACCTTCCGCCACGAAGCCAGCGCCGACTACAAGGCCACCCGGCGCCCAACCCCGCCCGAACTCCTTGTCCAGATGAAGCGCGTCCGCCAAATGCTCGAGGCGTTCAACATCCCCATCTACGAAATGCAAGGCTACGAGGCCGACGATGTCGCCGGCACTATCGCGAAGCAGGTCGCCGCCTCTGGCATGGAGGTCTACCTCGCGACGCTGGACACGGACCTCGTCCAGCTCATTGGCCCCAACGTCAACCTGTTCATGTTCCGGCCCTACCAGCGCGATGTGGTCGACTACAACGAAGTGCGCGCCGCCGAACGCTATGGATTCAGCCCGATCTACATGATCGACTACAAAGCCCTCAAGGGAGACACAAGCGACAACGTAGAGGGCATCAAGGGCATCGGCGAGAAGACGGCGACCGACCTCATTCGCCAGTTTGGTGGCGTACCCCAAATCTATGAAAACATCGAACTGACCAGGGGCGCGGTCAAGCAAAAGCTGCTCGACGGCCGCGAAACTGCGTTCCGAAACCTCGACCTTGTGACTATCCACACCGATTTACCAGTTGACTTCGATATCAATCGCTGCGAGGTCAAGGATTTCGACCGCGACACGGTCATGGCGCTCTTCCGTGAGCTCGAGTTCCGAATGCTCGCTCAACGCCTGGACGAAGTTTTGGGTTCGAAGCCGGCCCAGGAAGTCGTTGATGCCGAGACCGATTACACCGTCGTCGGGACTCCTGTTGCACTGGCCGAACTCGCCCCGACACTCCAACGCTCGGGTTCGTTCGCCGTGGCGTCCATTTCTTCGACCGGCGACAGCGCACATACGATGCTGCTGGGCCTCTCGTTCGCAACCGAGCCCGGCAAGGCCTGGTATGTGCCGCTGGGCCATACGCCGCGAATCGACGGTTCGATCCAGCAGGCGACCCTGGCGGATCTGAGAGAGACGCTTGGCCCGGTGTTCGCCGACCCCGCCCTCAGGAAGACTGCCTACAACACCAAGTACCTGCTCCACCAGCTCTCGGCGAACGGCATCACGTTCGAAGGCTACGAATTCGACGTCTCCATCGCCGCCTTCCTGCTTGGCGAAACGTCCTCGACGCTCAGTGCCCTCGTCAACGAGCGGCTTGGCATCGAAATCAACCCTGTCGGCGCACTCACGGGAAGCGGCCGCAACGCGGTTGTGCTCGCGCAGGCCGAATTCGACCAGGTAGCCCGGCACGCCGCGCAGCACGCCGAAATGCTTCTCCGACTTCGGCCACAACTCGAGGACCAGCTCAACGAGCGCGGCCAGTGGCCACTCTTCAATGACATGGAAATGCCCCTCATGCCCGTGCTCGCCCGCATGGAGGCCTTCGGCGTGGCCGCGGACGTGAACGTCCTTCGCGACATTTCGCGGGCCCTGGCTATCGAAGCGGAAAAGGCTGAGCGCGAGATTTACGGCATCGTCGGGCATGAGTTCAACATCGCCAGCCCGAAGCAGCTTGGCGAAATCCTCTTCGGCGAACTGGGCCTCCCAAAGACGCGCAAGACCACCCAGGGCTACAGCACCGATCAGCGTTCGCTCGAAGCGCTCCGTCCGGTCGCGCCGATCATCGACCTCATCTTCCAGTACCGCGAGCTGACCAAGCTGAAGTC
>JANPDX010000164.1:0-2654 GCA_031431695.1 Dehalococcoidia bacterium | reverse complement strand
ACCTTCGACCCGACGAACCGGTTCTTTTCGGACAACTACGTGAACCACCCGGACCACCGTGTCGCAGGTGACGTCGCGCTGGACGCGACGTTCCCGACGGCTCGCGACCGGCTCACGTTTCCAGAACTGCTGGCCGATGGCTACGAACCGTGGAAGGTCCGCCAGGTGTGGCTCTCCGGGGCCGAAAAGGCGAACGTCTGGGTCGATATCGGCGACACGTTGCACCTGAAGAAAGAGGCCCTGCTGAAGCACCCATCGCAACTGGGGCCGGCTGTCGTGGACTTTGCCGAGGGGATGGCGCGGATGTCGGGCGCGGGCCAGGAGATAGAGTTCGCGGAAGCGTTCCGACGGTTCATCCTGGAGGAAGACCCGATCCACGAGTAGGGGTGCGAGGGACTTTCCGGCCGAGGAATTCGGGGAAACGTACCGGATCCGCCAGTCTGGCCCACCTCGCCTTCGGAGTCGTAGATATCGCGAAGGTTTCGGATCGAGGCGTTGAAGCAGCGTATGAGGACGATGGCGTGGCGGGCGGAGATGCGGCCGAGGAGCGTCATGCGCATGACCGCTTCCACGAGGCCCGGACGCCGGCGCGACTATGGAGACCGAGAGGTACTTGTTCGGCGCCTGTTTCGACTTGTTGGGGTGACCGGCGGGTAGTCCTTTTCTGCCTTCCGCCCGCGAATCGTGCTTTTGGCCGGTCAGGTTCGGAACGAGGTGCGGGCAGAGTTGGGAACCGGGACGGCGAAAGGCGCCGCAAGGATGGCGATAGCGGTTGATTGAGGCGCACTTTTTATTTTGACCTGTTAACAGGTCGGAAGAGGCTGAAGCCGCAGCGATTCCGGGCTTAGCCACGTGATTTGCGAATGGGAAACGGTCGGCTTCGCAGCTATCGCCTTCTGGCGGTTCGAGGTGGTTGAGGAGTTGCCGGGGAAGGGCGGTCTCGGGGCCTTCGTCGTCCCCTGACGGGCCGAGGGCTTTGCGGGTCTGCTGGACCAGGCGGTCCATGGGCATGCCATGGGACTTGCCGAGGGCGATGGTTTGTTCGAGGGCGTGCCAGTCTGAGGGGTTGGGCATGATGACAGGGTTGGGGGTGCATGTGGGGAGGCGGAAGGGGCGGTTGGCACGGGGTAGGCGGCAGGCGGTAGGCCCTCACCCCGCCCCGCTCCCCAGCTTGGGAGAGGGGGACGAGGTGTAGTCGCGCCCCTCCGCGGGCGCTGGGGCCGGGAGGCCCGGTGGGATGTTGGGGGAACTGGGCCGAAGGCGGGGCCGTGCCGCCGGACGCTGGAGGCGAACACCCGTCGGGCGGCATGCCGCCAGCGCCCACGAAGGGGCGCGACTACGGAGCTACGGAGCGCGGTCCCTCATCCCCCGACCCCTTCTCCCGATGCGGGAGAAGGGAATGCCGGGAGAACGCTGCCCGTCAGGCAGCGCCGGCGATCCGCGCGGCGGCGAGTTTCACCTGGCCCTGGTTGCGGAGGAGGTTCTTGACGCTGCGGGCGAGTTCTTCGCTGACTTCCGCGCGGGGCAGGTCGAATTCGGTGTCGTTGCCTTCGGCGTCGCGGACGATGAGACGGACTTCGTCCTTGCCGGGTGCGGACTTGAGCATGCCGGCCACGGCCCGCAGCAGGGCTTCGTCGGCGCCAACGTCGGCGGTTTCGTGGATGGTGATAGTGAAACGTGCGGCGTCGCCGTTGACCGGTGGGATTATTCCCGGACGGGACGCTTCGGTGGTGGCGCCGTTGGGGCCGGAGGCTGCCGGCTGTTTGCCGGTGGAGGGGCCGTTGGGCGTTGGCCGTTGGCCGTTGGCGGACGCCGGGGCGTCCGCGGGCGCCTGGTCCATGCGCGGCGCACGGCGCTTCGGCGTTTCGACCTGCCACTGTTCGGCGACGAAACCGACGACGGAGCCCTGGGCCGCGTCGTATGGCGCTGCTTTGCGGACATTCAGGTTTACACGGTCGCCGCGGTCGCGAACTTCGATCGAGCAGACGAGGACGCGGCCTTCGGCCCAGATCTCTTCGCCGGTGAGTTCGATAGTGTCGTTCCAGACGGTGAGTTCGACGGTGCCGGAGAGGTCTTCGAGGTCGACGACATAGAACTTGCGGCCGTCGCGCGTGACGCGGGATTGGACGCGATTGACCAGCCCGCCAACAGTGACGGCCTGGCCCGCCAGTTCCATGGTGAGGTCGGCGAGGGTGTGAGTAGTGAAGCGCATCACGTCGGAAGCGACGGCTTTGAACGGGTGCTCCGAGACATACACGCCGAGGAGTTCCTTTTCCCAGGCGAGCATGTCGTCCTTGCGGGCCGGTGATGGCTCGAGTTCGAGTGCGGGGAGAGGGGTATCGACCTGGCTGCCAAACAGATCGAACATCGTCGACTGGCCGCTTTCGCGGAGTTCGCGTTCGCGCTTGGCGAGACTGACCAGGCGTTCGGCGTTCATGACGAGGGTTCCGCGGTCGTGGCCCATGAGGTCGAAAGCGCCGCAGCGTGCAAGGTGTTCGATGGCGCGGGAGTTGGCGTTCGTGAGGTCGGCCCGCTTGCAGAAGTCTTCGATGTCCTTGTAGGGCCCGTCTTTTTCGCGCGAGGCGATGATGCCTTCGACGGCGGAAGAGCCAACGTTTTTGACCACGCCCATGCCAAAGCGGATGGCAAGGGAG
>JANPDX010000163.1:0-2848 GCA_031431695.1 Dehalococcoidia bacterium | reverse complement strand
TCGCGACCAATCAAGACATTGAGGACGTTTTGCGACGCAGGCAGCGCATGATTGAAGCGAAGGCCGCGGCCGAGTTGCTGAATGACCGGTTCGCGGCTGAAGACGGCATCGAGCTTGAGGAGAACGCTCACCGAGGGCGCGTCGAACCCTTCGCTCGCCTTTTTCACCTGGATCAGGATGTCGTAGAGCCCTTCGTGAAAGCCACGCAGGCGGCGGTCATTTTCGGCGTCGCCCAGGCCCTCTCCGCTGTGGATGACAGCGCAGCGAAGGGATGGGTGCCAGCGCCCAAACACCCTGTGCAGGTGGTTCGCATGTTCCGTGGTTGCGGCGAAGACGAGTCCCTGGTGCTTTCCCGGCGCGACCGCGTTCTTCGCCTGAAGGGTTAGCGCGAACTCCCTTACCAGCGGCTGGACGTAGTCTTCGTTCCAGCGAAGTTGTTGGCGCACGCAACGTTGATCGAAGTCGGGAAGTTCGGCCATCTCGGAGGCGGTGAATTCGTAGATGTCGCCCTCGCTGTTGCGAAGCTCCACCGCGTAGTCCTTCATCTGCATGTTGAGCCGCTTGAGGATTCGGCCTTCTTTCCATGCCTGGCGCATGGTCACCTGAACAAGCGGATCGATGACGACTCCTCCCGACTCCGAGTCTTCCACGTATCGGGCGCCCGCGATCACGTCGCGGTCGAGGCGGACGGGCGTCGCCGAAAGCAACAGCGTGGTCCTCACCGGCAATGCGGCGATAGCTCGTGACCAGGTGCCGCGTTCGCCGAGGTGATGCGCCTCGTCACAGACGAGGTGCACTGCCCTTCCAGCACAAAGCCGGCGATATCGTTCTGGTGCGGCGGCAACCTGCTGATAGCTCGCGACAATGAAGTTCGCGCCCGAAGCCCTGACGCGTTCGAGTGCCGCGTTGTCGGCGAGGATCTTGCGGATGGGCCGGGAGCTGCCGATCAGGCCAAGCGCCTTTTCGATGCCGTCGTAGACCTGGGTGCGGAGGACATCGGTCGGTGTCAGGTACAGGCACGTATCGGCGCCAATGGCAGCGGCAGCAACTTCGAAACTGCCCGCGCCAATGACAGTCTTGCCGTAACCGACGGGCACGACGACAAGCTCTGACCGGGAGCCCGCTCGCAGTGCGGCGGCGTAGCGCGTCAGGGCTTCGGCCTGGCCCGGTCTGAGCCGTGGATGGGCAGCAGCAGGAGAAGCGCTCACGAGGCTCCAGGAGGTTCAGATTCGAACTACAGCGTAGCCCGCGGGTGGTCGGGGTGTCTGCGCTGGCGGGCCCAACGAAACGTCATGAGAGTTCAGTCGGAGGCGATGGTGACGAACGACCGATACGGGAGGACTGGCTTTACCGTGCCCAGGCCAGACGGTGCGGCGGTCGGCGTGGCGGGTGCTTCCTTCAAGAGGAAAGCCGCAGCCATCCAGCCGTTGCCGAGCAGCGTGCTCACGGGGACCCACGAAACGCCTTCCACAATCACCGGTTTTCCGGTCACGAGTACCTGAATCCCATGGGACAGGCAGGTACGTATGGCGCCGCCTGGAGCTTCACGAAGCCGCAGGCAGTCTCCCGGCGTGTTGATTCGCGCGTGGTCGCCCGCCGCAACAGGACCGGCGACTGTCTGCACGGGAGGCACTGGCGCCCTGAGGGTGGCCGAACCGCTGAGGCGATAGATGTGGAAGTTCAGGCCGTATTTGTTCGCTTGCTCAACCGGGTCATAGCCCGAGCGGAGACGCACGACGCCATCCCAGTTCTGATTCGAATCGATGGCCTGAAAAGTCCCATCGCCATTTGCCGAAAGAATGATTGCGGTGTGGAGGCCGTCGTAGTCGGCGTCGGGAGCAGTCCACGCGTCGTCAGCGACCTGGACGATGTCTCCTGCCGTCGCCTGCAAAAGTGAGACTTCAATGGCGCCCGCTTCGAGGTAACCCGCGCGGTAGTCAAAACCGATCGTTTTGCCGGTGGCTTCGAGGACGACTTTCTTCATCCAGGTCCAGCACTCACCCTGCCAAGATCCGAGGTCGAGCACAGCGCGGCTCGCTACGGGGCTGGCGGGAGACGGCGCCGCGTCCGCCGGTTGGGCGGAAGTCATCGCGGATAGGACGGCTACAACGGCGACCAGGATGGCTGCCAGGGCCGGCCGGTGTTGAGACAACGGCATCAGTTCACCTGCTTCAGTTCGCCTGAGGGCTTTCGGCACCCTAACCCAGCGTTTTGGCAGGCACAACCCGGAAATCCGCGAGGATTACGATGCACCGACTCACAACGCGGGGTCTTTCCTACAATCGTCATGGTTCTCCCGGTGCGTCATGAGACATAATAGTCGCAGATTCGCAATTTGTTACCTTCCGGTAAAATCCCCCACATGGCAACACATGGACCTCTGGCTGGCCTACGAGTCGTTGAATACGCCGGTTTCGCCGGCGCCTTCGCCGGCCGATTACTCGCCGATGCGGGCGCGGATGTGGTTCGAATCGTGCCCTCAACGGGCGACGCCCTGGACCTTGAGCCGCCGTTTTTCGGCGTGAGTGGCCACTCGATTCAAGCTTCGTGGTACAACGCCGGTAAGCGCTTGCTTCGCCTCGGCCCCGACGCCGCTAAGGCGGCCGATATGCTGCACCTGGCTCTTTCCCGAGCAGACATTCTGCTGGAGGACTGGAGCCCGGGCACCCCCGTCGTCGCGGGGGCGGCCCTCCGGGCTGCGAATTCGTCCCTGGCTCATGTTTCGATAACGCCCATGGGTCTTAGTGGGCCCCGCGCTACCTGGGCGGTGAATGACCTGGTGGCGAACGCCCTTTCCGGGGCGGCCTCGGTCACCGGCAATGCATCTTCGGGACCCATTAACGGATAC
>JANPDX010000162.1:0-1935 GCA_031431695.1 Dehalococcoidia bacterium | reverse complement strand
GCGTTCAGGAAGGACCGCCACAGTGATCCTCTTCGACCCCTACAGCCATACCCGTCTCCATGAGCTCCGTCAGGAACAGCTCGCACGTAAAGCCCACCGCCGCGCGAGGCTTGGCGTGGATGCCCCCGGAGCGATATCGACCAGTGTGGTCTCACGGGGGCGCGCCACCACATTGGCCGCCCGCCTTCGCGGTCGCCGGGTTGCTTCGGACCGCGGTCAGTCCGGCGACCGCCGGCCAGTTCTGGACTCCTGACAACGCTTCCGAGGAAGCGTCGTTGGTAGTGGTTCCCACACGAAAGGCCCGCGCTTCGCGGGCCTTTCTGATTCCGGTCATGCCGGTCTCTGGTGCTGATGGCGGAGAGGGGGAGATTCGAACTCCCGGTGACTTGCGCCACACCGCTTTTCGAGAGCGGCACCATCAACCACTCGGACACCTCTCCACGGGAGAGTGTACCAAGCCGCCGGGCCTTCAGGCACCTTCGCAAAGCGGGGACGTTGCTACCAGGCGGCCCCGCTCGGTTTCGTCGCCCCAACCGGTGCGCTGGCGTAGTCCTGGAACGGGCTGTCGCGCCAATCCAGGGCGGCCTTCAGGCCCTTCTCCCGCGCGACCCGCCCAAATTCGCCGCCGCCCGGGCGCACGCGTCCGAGTTCCTGGATGTCGCCACCCACCTGCATCGAGGTCCGCATGCCCATGATCTCGTATACGCGGTTCACCTGGCGCTTCGTCATTTGCAGCATCGCGCTATCGACGTTTGCGATCCTTTCGGCGAAAGCCTCCGTCGCCTCGCAAAGCTTTTCTATTGGCACCGCTCGGTTCGCCCAACCAATCTCTACCGCTTCCTTCCCGGTCACGCTGTCGCCGGTGTAGAGCAGTTCGCGGACCTTTTTCTGATGCATGTGCCATGGGTGATAAATGATGTCCACCGGCGTCATCGCTCGCACAGGCGGGTAGCCGATAATCGCGTCCTCGGCCACGAACATCAGGTCGCACATCGTCGCCAGTTCGGTGCCGCCCGCGAGGCAGTAGCCATGGACCTGGGCGATGACTGGCTTCGTCAGTTCCCAGATCTGCCAGTAGCCGCTGAGCAGGTGCTGGGGCCATTGTCCCTGCCCCGGATGCATCGGGCCCACCGCCGGAAGGCCGCTGCGGCTTTCCACGTAGTCGCGGTCGTCCTGGGTCTTCGAAATGCCGCTCAGGTCATAGCCCGCACTAAATGCCCGCCCCGACCCGCGGATGATGATGACCTTCACTTCCGGGTCGATTTCGAAGTCTTTGAGTGCGTCGAAGAGCTCGGCGCGAAGGTTGTGGGCGAGCGCGTTCATCTTTTCCGGCCGGTTGAGCTGGATGATGCCGTGCCGCTCTTTTTTCATGGTGACGATGTCGAAATATTCCTTCATAGCCGCCCGATTGTGTCGTGAGGTTTCCGACTTGTCGAACGGACGGCGTTCAGCCGCCTCCGTCGAACCCGGCGGCCGTTGGAGGCGTCCGGATGTCCATCCGGACGAAGGCGAGTTCCCCCTCCGCGTGAATGTGCGCGTGATAAGGCGACTCGCGAAACAGCGAGAGCATTTGCTCGTTTTCACCCAGCGCCACCGCTGTGAATCGCGTAAACCCGCACGCGCGTGCGTGGTCCACCAGTCGATCAAGGAGAAGCTTGCCGATACCCAACCCCTGGAAGCCATCCTCAACGACGAACGCAACCTCCGCCGACCTTCGCGTCTCGCCTTCGTAGCGGCCCACCGCGTAGATCGTTTCGTTGTCGCCTGGCGGGCTCGCGACAAACGCGCACCGCTTCTTGAAATCGACGGCTGAGAGCCGCGCCGCGAAATCTTGCGAAAGGTGTTTGAGCGGACTGAAGAATCTGAGACGCTTCGTGTTCACCGAAAGGCGGTCATGAAACTCCCGCAACCGTCCGGCGTCCGCCGGTACGATCG
>JANPDX010000161.1:0-4733 GCA_031431695.1 Dehalococcoidia bacterium | reverse complement strand
CACTGCCAGAGGCGGTGTCCGGGATCGGGTTCGACTTCGAATGAGGTGCGCCGGCTCCCTCGGCTCTACCGCTGAAAACGCTGAAAGACGAGAGGAGTGGGATCCGTGACAACACTCGAACGGCCACGAACAGTTGGCGAGTTGAAATCCGCGGGCTACAAAGTCCTGCCGGTACGCGAAGAAATGCGTAAGAACCTGATCGCCAAGATCCGGGCAGGAGAAGACATTTTCCCGGGAATCTTTGGCTTCGAAGAGACCGTGATTCCGCACATCGTAAACGCCATCCTCGCCGGGCAGGACATCATTTTCCTCGGCGAACGGGGCCAGGCGAAATCCCGCATTATCCGCTCCCTGACTTCCCTGCTCGACGAAGCTATCCCCTCACTCGTCGGTTGCGAAATCGCCGAGAACCCGTTCGATCCGATCACGCGGGCCGGCCGGGACATCATCGAGGCGCAGGGCGATTCCGCTGAACTGGTCTGGCTTGAACGCGACAAGCGCTACGGCGAAAAGCTCGCCACGCCGGATATCACTATCGCCGACCTCATCGGTGAAGTTGACCCGATCAAAGTCGCCGAAGGCCGCTACCTCGGTGACGAACTGACCATTCACTACGGCCTCATCCCGCGTACCAACCGCGGCATCTTCTGCATCAACGAACTCCCGGACCTTGCCGAACGTATCCAGGTCGGCCTCCTGAACATCATGGAAGAGCGCGATGTGCAGATTCGCGGTTACCGCATTCGCCTGCCACTCGACGTTTTTGTTGTTGCCAGCGCGAACCCTGAGGACTACACCAACCGCGGCCGAATCATCACGCCGCTCAAGGACCGTTACGGCGCCCAGATTCGGACCCACTACCCGGTCAAGATCGAACACGAAATCGGCATCATGGAAGCGGAGCACCACCCGATTCCCGCTGACTTCAAGGTCACCGTCCCCGCCTACATGAAAGAAATCATCGCCGAAATCAGCCGGCTCGCCCGCCGCAGCCCGGATGTGAACCAGCGCTCAGGCGTGAGCGTCCGGGCGAGCATTGCCAACTACGAATCCATGCTGGCAAACGCCCTCCGGCGCGCGGTCATCACCGGGGAAGACGAAGTCGTCCCGCGTGTCAGCGACCTGCCCTATGTCGTCCCGGCCCTCACCGGCAAGGTCGAATTCGAAACCGTTGAAGATGGCAAAGAAGAACAGATCATCGACAAGCTTATCCAGGGCGCGGTGGTGGCTGTCTTCAATCGTTACTACAACCTCGGCGAACTCGAACTCGTCGTGAACAAGTTCAAGTCGGGCGCTGCCGTGGAAGTGGGCGACATGACCCCTAGCAGCGAGTACACGCGCCTGGTCGCTTCGGTCGAGGGTATGCAGGAAGCCGTTGACAAGACCGGAGCAGGGCGGGCACCGGCTGAGATAGCGTCCGCCGCCGAGTTCCTTCTCGAAGGCCTCCACCTGAACAAGCGCCTGAACAAGGACAAGGTCGGCGGGAAAATCCAGTACCGGGGCTAACGCCTGCCATGGATTGGACGATTTCCAGCATTTCCGCGCATGGCCCCCTCTTCGAGGGGGCCATCGCTGTTTACGGCGAATCCTTCAGCCGTCCGCCCTATAGTGACCCGGACCGCGGCGCCGAAATCCGGCAACGCCTCCGCGACAGACATAACATTCAGCCCGGATTCCAGATGCTGGTGGCTTGTTCCGGCCCCGAGCGGGTCGTCGGCATGGCCTATGGCTACCATGGCACCCGTGGCCAATGGTGGCACGACACGGTCGTCGGTGTCCTTGGGCCAGCCTCCGCCAGCGAGTGGCTTGGCGATTCGTATGAACTGGTTGAAATCGCCGTCCACCCGGCGATGCAGGGGCTCGGCATCGGCGCCGAACTCATCGCCAAACTGCTCGAGACCCGCCGGGAAGCCACCTGCGTTTTGAGCACCCGCACCGACAGCGAAGCCCACCGCCTCTATCGTCGAGTTGGCTTTCAAGAGCTCAAGGAGATGGCGTTCACACCCGGCGGCTACCCGTTCTACGTCATGGGCAAGAAGCTCCGATAACGGATCACGGCAGGCGAACCATGTACCATCGAAGTTCATGGCCGAAGATTCCTTTCGTTGTGTGAAATGCAAGCAGCAGGTCGATACCCTGTCGTTTGGGACCACCCAGCGTAACCACTGTCCCCAGTGCCTCTGGAGCCGCCACGTAGATAACTTCCCCGGAGACCGCAAGGCGGCCTGTGGCAGCCCTATGGAGCCCCTGGCGGTGTTTGTCGCGCACGGCGGCGAATGGATGCTGATCCACCGCTGCAAGAACTGTGGCCTGCTTCACGAGAACCGCATCGCCGGGGATGACAGCGTGATGCTGCTGATGGCCATCGCCGCCAAACCGCTCGCCAACCCGCCCGTGCCGATGGAGTTTTTGAGCTAGATCTCCCTGTGAACATGGCCCCTTCGGGGCCGTCTACCACCGGCGGTGGTCATGCTATGGCTTCCTCTGCTTCCGCTTGCTCATCCACGAGGTCGCTTGCTTCCTTAAGACCCGTCGCAGTCTTGATCCGCACCCAGAGGCTCTCCTGCCGCCAATCGAGGAAGCCCTCGAAGTCGTCGCGCCAGAGTGGTGAGTCCGGGCCCGCCGGCAAGTGGTGCGAGTCAAGCAGTCCCGGGAAGTCGTCTTTGAGGGCGTCACGTATTTCGGTCATGTAGTCGGACGGTGCTCGGTCGCTAATTCGTATGTTTGTGATTCGGTCGATCAGCGTACGGTTGAGGATGCAGTCTCGGGCGCGCGCGGTCACTTGTGGCCGGTGCTTGCCGAGAAAACCCTGCGGAAAGATGTGGTGGTCGTCAACATTCTTTTCGATGATTGCTTCCCGTGTCAGGGGCTTTGCCTCGTAAAAGTCTCGGGGGGAGTCGCGTAGCGAGAGGGCCATGAGGCCCTTGTATAGCGCGCGCTGCTTCCCGGTGGTGTCGCGAAGAATGCGAGGATCGAACTGGAAATCCCGTACTGTTTGCGGTTCGGCGAATCCGTCGAGCAGCCAACTCAAGATCTCCGGGACGTCTCGAGCCGCCATCGAGTTGCCGGAGTTCTCGTAAGCCTGTCCCAGAACCGCGCACCAGAACCACCTCACGAGCCTTAGACGGCCCGCTCCAACCTCCGGCCCCGAGGCGAACGGGTGCTGAGCAAGCACCGCCGCCATCGGAATGAGCATCGTTTCATACGGGACCCATTTCGCTGTTAGGACGCCGCAGTCGTCGCGAAGTATGCGGAGCGCCTCCGCCAGCCCCTTCGCGGCACCGTCCCAGTGGGTTCCGACGTGGTCAATTCCAAGCTGGAGCACATCGCTTCGTTTGCAGCCTGTCGCTTTCGGCCCCATCAGGGCGATGGCCTGAAGCATGTAATACGGGTCGACTTCGTACTCTTCGATGATCGGATGCTTTTCGCGCGCCGATTCCCAGAGGGCGCGGAGGCTGAACGGCCGACCTTCGCTGTCCTTCTTCGGCCAGAACCTTGCGGTAAGCAACTCGAACGGGGACAGCCGAACTCCAGTGCGGTTGAGTGTTTCGAAGATGGTGCACACGGCGTCTGCCGGCGTTTCGTCGGAAAGGGTTACCACCGGGAATCGGTAGTCGTCGATGCTCTGGATCCAGCGGCTGCCAACGTCCGCGGTCAACTCGTTCATGAACGCCAGTCCGTCGCCATCCACGGATCGCTTGTTCGCGACCGCGAAACTCCAGTTCAGGAACCCGCCCGACCCCTTCTTCAGAACACTCAGCGGCATGATCAGTTCCTTCGCCTGCGCATCCAACGATTCCAGCGCGACCGAACGCTTATGAGTAGCCCTGAGATGGAAGATCGACTCCTCGAAGTCCTTGCCCGCAAGCAAGTCGCCGACCTTGAGGAAATAGCGGTGCTCCCCGACCCCGTAGAACGCCTGATAGAGCGATGTCAGCCGCTGCTGGCCGTCAAGCACCAGGTACGTGGTCTTGTGGCCGTCGAGAGGTTTCCCTCCCTGAAACTCGCGGGCCTGGAAGAGGTCGTGCGTGTTGCGAATCCTGAGCAAGCTGCCGGCCGGGTAGTTGTTCGCCACGGACACGATCAGCTCCTGCGTGGCGCTCGGATCCCATACGAAGTCGCGCTGGAAGTCTGGCAAGGCCGACGCGCGTGTATGGATCTGGAAAAGCAACTCCTTTAGTTCATGTGGGTTCGTGTCTTCAAACAGACTCATCTGTCGCTCCGTAGGCAGAGGTCTCAGGCAATCTTCTCGGGCTGGCTGTGGAGCTTACCACCGTCGGGTCTGGATGCAGTTCAGCTATGTCAGGAACCGTTTCGCTCGCATCGCGAGGGCTGGCCCCTACAGCGCCAGCGAGGCCGGCGCTTCCAGGAGGCTCTGGATCTCCTTGATGAAGACCGCCCCCTCCGCGCCATCGGTCACCCGATGGTCGGCGCTCAATGCCACCTTCATCACCTGGCGGACGACCACCTGGTTGTCTCGCACAACGGGCTTCGCCATCACTGAACCAACGCCCAGGATTGCCGCCTGCGGCGGGTTGATGATTCCGATGAGCGATTCGACTCCGAACGCGCCAAGGTTCGTGATCGTGAAGGTGCCCTCGCTGTACTCGGCCGCATTTAGGTGGCCCGACTTCGCGCGAGTGACAAGGTCCTTGGATTCGATAGCGATTCGACCAAGCGTCTTCGCGTTGCAGTCGAGGATAGCCGGTGCGATCAGCCCGTCGTCCAGTGCG
>JANPDX010000160.1:0-4456 GCA_031431695.1 Dehalococcoidia bacterium | reverse complement strand
CGGTTGGCGTGTGCCTTGGAACTATAACGGGGATGGCAGCGTACGACGAAGCAAGCGTCGGTTCCGTCGGGAAGGTCTTGGGATCAGCGGCGACCACCGTGCTGTTCGCGTCGGAAGGTCTGGCATCCGTGGAGTCTTGCCTTTCGAGGGCGGAATCAGCACCCTCTTGGTGGCTTTGCGCGACCGAAAACATCACTTCCAGCCTGATCGCCAACCCGAATCCTTGGTCGCTTTCGAACACACACGGCTATGTTGGTGAACTGGTGAGTAGAACGCAGTGAAATAGTATTCACGCTATATAGTCGTTTCTGAATCTGGCGAAGCTCTTTGAGCCGTTGGTCGACCCCCAGGTCACCGCCGCAGCCGACGAACTCCAGGCTACCGGCCAGCAAGACGAGTCCGGAGTCGTCGATAGCGCCCGCCTGCTTATGGCTGCTCAGTCGCTGTTGCGTCACACAGGGGCCTACCGCCGCTCCCGCAAGGTCGAAGCGTAGAGGGCCTTGGCTCTGGCGGTGGCAAAAGCGTGCGGAACGATCGGTGGCGGATAGTCTCTCCCAATGACACACCGGACGGCGTCTTGGATCTCGAGGGGCGCGGCCCAGGGCGCGTGTACAAATCGCGTCGGCATGTCCCTGAGTTCGGGGACCCACTGGCGGACGAACAGCCCCTCCGGGTCGAATCGCTGGCCCTGCAGGATGGGATTGAAGACTCGGAAGTAGGGCGGGGCATCTGCGCCGGTCGAACTCGCCCACTGCCATCCCCCGTTGTTGACGGCCACGTCGCCGTCAACGAGATGCTGCATGAAGAAGCGCTCGCCCTCGCGATAATCGACCAGGAGGTGTTTCGCCAGGAACGAGGCGACGATCATTCGCGCCCGGTTGTGTATCCAGCCCGTCGCGACGAGCTGGCGCATCGCCGCATCAACTACCGGATAGCCCGTCTGGCCGCTCTTCCAGGCGGAGAGAGCGTCGGGGTCGTTCACCCAGGGGAGGTCCGCGAGCGCCTCGCGATAGGGACCGCGAAGGACCGATGGTGAATGCCAGGCAAGGTGGAGATAGAAATCGCGCCAGGCGACTTCCTCCACGAACCGGTCGGCTCCTGCGGTCTGATGCAGCACGGTCGCGGGCGAGAGGAGGCCGAAGTGCAGATCCTGGCTGAGCCCTGAGGTTCCCGCGACGTCGAGCCGGTCGCGGTTCATGGCGTAGCGAGTCAGTGGTCCGTCGACCCACTGCCCGAGCCGCCGCAGCGCCGCTGTTTCGCTCCCTTCCACGAGCGGGTACCCCGGTGCTGAGGGCCTGAGACAATCGAGGTCGCTCGCGACCATCTGCCTGAGACCCTCAGGCGAAGAGATGGATTCGGGGGCGGGACAAACGGGCCGTAACGGCAGGTCTTTCCACTTCCGCAGAAAGGCGCCGAACACCTTGAAGCCCAGACCCTGCTGGTTCGTGATGTCTTCTGGCTCGGCAACCAGGAGGCCCGGCGTTGCGACGAACTCCACGTCAAACAGGCCCAACTCAGCGGCCACCTGGCCGTCCCGTCGCCGGGCGTATGGCGTGTAGTCGCGGCTCACAAGCACGGCTCCTGCTTTCAGCTCGCGGGCGAATGCCGGAACGACTTCCTCGGGCCTCCCCCGCCGGACCACGAGGACTCCCCCGCGCTCTTCGAGAGACGCCGACAGGGCGAGAAGGGAGTGACGCAGGAATGCCAGCCGCCGGGGTGAACGGTGACGGCCGTCAACCAGGCCGTCGTCGAGCACGTAGAGACATGCCACACGGGCGAAGCGGGCGAGTGCCTCGCTCAGCGCAGGGTGGTCCGCAACGCGCAGGTCGCGACGAAACCACACAATCGCGGTGGAATCCGGAGTCAGTGTTGTTCGCTCCCGGGTTGCGTGCTCACCGCATCGAGCCACTCTGCCCGCTGCACCATCGCGCGCGGCATCCCCCGGAAGATGCGGTTGTGGAAGAGCCCGAGCGAGTGCCAATAGATCAGCCCGGGGAGGCCGGCAGGGTGGAAGCGGGCTGTGGTTATCAGCCTGCTGGAACGCTGATCAATTGCTTCAACTTCGAACTCAAGGGTGGCCGTTCCTGGCAGCCGCATCTCGGCCAGCAGGGTCAGACGCCGTCCCGGATCGATTGAAACGACACGCCAGAAGTCGATGGTGTCGCCCACGCGGACACTGGACGGATCGCGCCTGCCTCGGCGCATACCGGGGCCGCCGACAAGACGGTCCAGCAGGCCGCGGATGCGCCAGAGGGGGTTGGCAAAGTAGTAACCCGCATCGCCGCCGATGCTCGCAACAACCCTCCAGAGACTGGGAGCCGCGGCCTGGGCTACGACTTCTGTGCGTTCGCCCTTGGAGTAGTAGGAGATTTCCGGGTTGTAGCCGCGGAAGGCGAGCGCACCTTCGGTCCAGCGTGCCGGCACAGAGAGAGTTCGCTCCTTTTCCAGGGCCGCGACAATCGCCTCCCTGTATGTGTGCAACGGGATCGGCGCGACCTCGCGGATCGCCCGGTCGTCAGGAATCAGATCATGCCGCAGGCCGTCAATGAGCGGGCGGGCTATAGCTGCCGGGACCGCTGTTACCAGCCCCAACCAGTACGAAGAGAGGCGCGGAGTGAGCACGGGCAGGGGGATGATGTAGCAACGCTTGCCCGTCTCAGCCGCGAAGGTCGTCAGCATCTCCTTATAAGTCAGGGTGTCGGGGCCGCCGACATCGAAGGTGCGCCCGGCTGTCATGGGAAGTTCAGCGAGCAGAACCAGGTATGCCAGGAGGTCATCCAGAGCGATGGGGCGCGTACGGGAGCGAACCCACCGAGGAGTAGTCATCACGGGCAGGTGGTTCACAAGGTCTCGGATCACTTCGAACCCGGCGGAACCTGGCCCCACCACAATCCCGGCCCTGACCTCCGTGACGGGCACGGGGCCGTCGCGGAGGGTTTCCCCGGTTTCTTGCCGTGAACGCAGATGCGGGCTCGCGCCGTCGGAGGGTTGCAGGCCCCCAAGATAGATGATTCGGCCCACCCCGGCGGCGGCGGCGGCATCGCGGAAATTGGCGGCCGCCTCGCGGTCGAGCCGAGCGAAGTCTCCGCCGGCTGCCATCGAATGCACCAGGTAGTAGGCCAGGTCGATGCCTTCAAGGGCGGCTTTTAGTGACGTCGGCTTCAGCGCATCGGCAGAGACGAGTTCTACCCCCTGCCATCCGCGCGCCTCCAGCACGTCGATATGACGGGCGCTCGCACGAACCGACAAGCGTCGGGCTTGCAGCTTCGGAATGAGGTTGGTGCCGATGTATCCACTTGCGCCGAAAACGAGGACCTTCATTTGCCGTTCACTCCTGGCCTGGTGGGTTGTGAGGAAGGGCTGAACTCTTGAGTCAGCCTTTCGGCTTCGGTCACCGGGTCGCCGCTCAGCCAGCGGCGGCCGGTGGCAGCGGCCATCGGGCCGGCCGTGGTTCCCGCCAGCGAAATAGAGGAGCTCGCACTGCCCGACAGCTCTGGCACCAGGCTCGCGTGATTTGCCCAGATTGCAGCAAAAAGCACCGTAAGCTGAGGCGCCAGGCTCGTTCGGACGCGAACGACCTCGCCGATCGGGGTATCGGCGCCGAGGAACGTGACTCGCCACCCTCTTCGGCGAAGCGCGAGCCCGAAGAGAATGAGCGAGACATCATGATATTCGGCCGGCGGGCAGGCGAGTAGCGCCCTGGGGCCAAATCCGTGATCCCAGCCTCTGGCAAGCCCCATCAACCGCCCGCGAAGGACGTTCACCGAGAAGTGTTCCTGGGCGACCGATACCCGCCCCGCCTCCCAATCGTCCCCGAGAGTCCGCATGGCAGGGAGAAAGACATCACGTATCGCCGTGTCCAGGTCGAGGCGGGAGAGCACAAGGTCGATGGCCGCTTCGAGCGCGAGCTCATCGAGCGAGCGGAACGCGTCATGAAGGGCGGCGCAGACTTCCTGGAGCGGCGTTTCGTCCCGCCCGGCCCCACCGATGGGCGCACCGTCCCTAATCTCGAGCACCTGCCTCGCTGCCTCGCTCGCTGGAATGCCGATTGCGATGAGCGCGGTCATCGACCGGATGCGAACGGCGTCGGCGGCGCTATAGAGACGGAAGCCGCCCGCCGTCCGCTGCGGGGTGAGCAGACCATAGCGACGTTCCCACGACCGGAGAACATCGGCGGAAACGCCGGTCTGCTCGCTGAGTGCACCAATGCGGATCAACATATTCGAAACGCTACCACCTTGCACCAACCGTTTGCAAACCCTTGACAGATGTTGATTCTCCGTACAAGGTTAATCCATGGATTGTCCAAGGTTCGTCTTCCAGCGGGGACGAGCGGCCGGGCGATCCAAAACACACTAAGGAGACCTGAAATGTCACTGGTAACAAGAGGACGAGCATTCATCGTCGTCGCAGCCCTGGTCGCTCTCGCGACTTTCAGCATGGGAAGCACTGCGGA